>PLMC01000009.1 GCA_003141495.1 Bacteroidales bacterium | reverse complement strand
TGCCCAATCCAAATATTACCTGGGAGGTAAGCAAGAAGTTGGACCTTGGAATGGATGCTTCTTTGTGGAAGGGGTTACTTGGTGTAGAACTATCATTATTCAACGAAAACCGATCAAATATCCTGCTCCAGCGCAATCTTTCGGTAGGCAAAATACTCGGGTTCCCCTCATTACCCGATCAAAATATCGGGAAGGTGAAGAATCATGGATTTGAATTGGCGTTGACTCATCGAAACACCATTGGAGAGCTGAAGTATTCAGTTAATGGAAATGTCTCATTCGCACGAAGCAAGATCATCTTTATGGACGAAACACCTCCAGCTGAAGCCTATATGGCACAAACCGGACATCCACTCGGGTCGGCTCTTTATTACAAGTCTGACGGGATTTTCCACACCCAGGCAGAGCTTGACAATTACCCGCACAGTGTCGGAACCCAGGTAGGAGACATTAAGGTACTTGACCTGAATGGCGATGGCGTAATTAACGGAGATGACCGGTACATGAGCAATAGTTCTCCAATTCCCGAATATGTCTTTGGCCTGACCACAAATCTTCAATATAAAGGGTTCGACCTGAACTTGTTTTTTCAGGGGCAAACCAACGCATATTCCTATGATGGTACTTTTGACGAATTTGGTCTGCAAGATCTTGATAATCGATATGTTTACAGGGCAACCAATCGCTGGACCATTAATAATCAGGAAGGCGCAACCATGCCCCGTGCGAATGACTGGCAACCTGGAACAACGGATTTTTTCCTGTATGATGCAACGTTTGTCAGGCTTAAAAGTGCTGAATTCGGTTATACCCTGCCCGCTAACATTCTATCGAGGACAGGTATTAAAGAGGTCCGGGTTTATGTAAATGCGACAAACTTATTGACCTGGGCCAAAAAAATTAAGTGGAGAGATCCAGAAATTTCGTCAGGCACTTTTAATGAGAATGACTATCCGCCTCTCCGGATTTTTAGTTTTGGTGTTAATGTCAAATTTTAATATGATTAATATTATGAAAGCTATAAAAATAATAATACCTGTAGTATTACTTATACTGTTCAGTATTTCTTGTGAGAAAAAAATTCTGAATATTTCGCCTCAGGATCGAATTGCTGAAAGTACAGTTTGGAGCGATGCAAACCTAATACAGGCTTATCAAACTGAGCTCTACAACGCTATACCTCACGGTTTTTACATCCACATGTTATCAAAATTTACGGATGAAGCTTATAACAGCACGCCATGTTGCTGCGCCAACGATTTTGAACTAAACACCTATTCACCCGATAACATTGCCGGTTATGGTGGCACAAGCACAGGTAATAACTGGTGTACTAATTTCCTTTATTACTGGGACTTGGGGTACTATTATAATCGCAAGATCAATGTTTTTCTGGCTAAGATGAATGAAATCAAGATTGACTTACCTAATAAAGACAGGATGGTTGGAGAAGCCAAGTTTCTAAGGGCGTTCGACTATTTCTTACTCATCGAAAGGTTTGGCGGAGTTCCAATCGTCCAACAGTCGTATGAGCTTGGAGATACGGTTCAATTTGAAAGAAATACCTTTGATGAATGCATTGCATTCATTGAAAAAGATCTTAGTGAAGCCATAGCAGTTCTGCCGGATCGATATTTATCTACTGATGTCAATTACGGAAGGGCAACAGCGGATGCGTGCCGTGCCCTACGCTCCAGGATGTACCTGTATGCCGCATCACCTTTGTTCAATACTTCAAACGATATGCAAAAGTGGCAGAAAGCTGCTGATGCCTCTGCAGATCTTATTAACAAAGGCTACTCACTGTATCCCGACTATCAAAAGCTTTTTGAAATGTCACAGGGAGATGCCCAGGACGAAGTGATTTTTTCCAGGGGTTTTACCTCCTCCAACGGTCACCAGATGCCCATGAATAATTTGGACCGCCGTTTTGAGGCTAATGGCGGATGGTGGGGCAGTAATGGGCCTTCCCAAAACCTGGTGGATGATTACGACATGATCAATGGAGAACCGCCATTCTTAGCAGATGGATCGATTAATCCTGCATCAGGCTATGACCCACAAAATCCTTTCAAGAACCGTGATCCCCGGTTTGATGCAACCGTTATTCATGACGGTTCCGAATTTCGTGGATTTAATTTTGAAATGTGGGTATCACAAGATGGTTCTTCATGGGGACTTGATTCATATAAGAATACAGGCGACAATCCCCGGACAAACACTGTTATCAAAAAGTTCATACCTGAAGAGGGGCCTATTAACTGGCAAACGAATTGTACCGTGCAATGGCCGCATTTCCGATTGGCTGAGATCTACCTGAACTATGCGGAGGCGAAGTTTGAGCTGGGCGACGAACCTACTGCAAGAGAATATGTGAATAAAGTAAGAAGGAGACAAAGTGTGAACCTTCCTGACATTCCGGCAACGGTTACCGGGGAAGACCTGAGAAGAAGGATTTATAACGAACGGAGAATTGAATTGGCATTTGAAAACCACCGGTTTTTTGACATCAGGCGATGGAAAATATCCGTTCAGGTTGAGAATGCTCCTATCACAGCTTTAGATATTTCTAAGAATTTGACGACCGGAGTAAAAACCTATCAAAAGGTAGTATTGCTGAACAAATTGGGAACATTTAAAGAAAAGATGAATCTTCTTCCTATTGCACAGGATGAGCTTCGGAATAATCCTAAGTTAAAGCAAACACTTGGATGGTAGTTAATACCCTGTCATAAAAATAGTTTTTAACATATAGGCTGAAGAGTAAACACACTAACTGGCCAGACTTGGTTATGAGTTTGAAAAATAATTCGGGTACAGGGCTGGCCAGTTTTAAAATGAAAAAGCTATTTTCCTTTTTAGTTGAAGAACAGGAAGAGTGTTTCTAAGTAAATTCTCCGGGGGTTAAAAATCCTCGGAGCTACTTTAAATACTGTAAATGTTTCATCCGAAATTTTCTCAGACCTTCGTATTAAGTCAGGATTACCTTTTGGATTTCAACCTCGCAACAAAAAGAAACAAGAATGTAACACTGGGAGAAAAATTAATACCATATATATAGTGAGAGTTATAAAATTGTTCACCTAAAATATATTTGGCCTAACTAATTAGGCGACCAAAGTATCCGGTATTTATGTATTTTATTTGGTTTAAGATTGCATTAGCAAGGTAATCCGAATCAGATAAAGTGGTTTGAATTTCATAGGATTAAAAATAATTGGGCACTGTAGAAATAATAAATGATAGGTTTAATTTTTGACAACTGCGTTATATATGTTATAATAGTACAACCTGTTGGCGGTATTAAAATGTTAATAAAATATTGAATAAGTGTTTGTCCTTAACAGTAGTGCTGCAATTACACGTAAAAGGTATAGCGGTAGCACTTATATTCATCAGTGGCAACTACAAGTTTTAGTCGATTAAAAATTTAATTTAGTAGGAGAATTTTTTATGTTTAAGAAATCTAAAAAAGACAGAACATTTATTTTGGCGTCTACGCTTATAACTTCTCTATTTATTATGGCAACCGGTAGTAGCATAGTAAATGGTGTTTTGGCGACTCCAATAATAAGAATGAATTACCAACAATTGGTATCTTCTGGAGATGTACATCATACAGGTATTATAACTACATCTCGTCATGGAATGCCAATGGGAACCGGAAGTATGGGCAGCCTTGTCTGGAGCAATAATGACCATTCATTAAACTTCCAGATTAATCGTGTTGATGTTTTTGGCTGGAACAGTGCAGCTACAGGCTCATTGGACGGACATAATGATAACGGTTATGGTTGTGGATTTCTTATTGTGGACCTGGGAGGCAATCCCTTAACATCTTCAACAAGTCAGCACCTTTCCCTGTATGATGGTAAATTGGTAATTCAGGGTAATGGAGTGAATGTTGACATAATCGGTGATACTCACTCGGATGTATTTGCATTAAAAATCAATGATACCAGATCTTACCCGTCATCCATCAATATTGATCTTGTTATGCTCCAGGAGCCTGATGAAGTAATCGGTACTCATACAGCTACTACTAAAACAAGCAATAGCGGCGGACAAATAAGGTTGAAGCAGATATTTGAGCAGCCTTCGGCAACAGGGTATATACAATTTGACCATTACTGCAGTTCTGCAATTGTAGCAGAAGTTTTAGGAAGAACAGGAACGATAAGCTATCCGGACAGCAGGACAGTACGTCTTACGCTTCGATCAGCAACAGGAACAGCATATGTATTTATTGGAAGTCATGCAAGTTTGAACAGCTCTGATGATGTTATTAATCTGGCAGCTAACAAGGTGAAATCAGCTAAGACCAGAGGATACGACAGTATCTACTCAAGTAACCAATCATGGTGGCAAAATTTCTGGTCAAAGTCTTATATCCATTTACCTGCAGATAGTTCAACTATTGATATACAGAGAAAATGGCTTTACTACTTATACATGTCCGCTATAAGCCAGAGAGGAGATTATCCTGCAAAGTTTGCCGGAAATCTGTTTCATACAGGCGGACAGCATAAAAGGTGGGGCGGTACACAGTACTGGGGTTATAATCAGGAACCCTTACATTATTCATTTGATGCTGCAAACCATGATGAACTGCAGGAACCTGTATTTAAAATGTACATGAACAACTATGATAATTATGCTACTGCAGCACAGCAGCAATGGGGAAGCCAGGGTATTTTCATTAATGAAACAGACAGTTGGAATGGTCCGGAATTACTTCCTTCAAATATTGCTAATGATTTAAAGGATTTCATGATAAATGGTAACGGTCCTTCAAGTGCGCTAGGTGATTTTGCAAATACTCGTAACAGAATGCATTCAAGATGGGAATTATGGCCTACATATTGGACAACTTTTACCACAATAAATGCAAGTGAAAAAGCCGAACATTTTTGGAATCATTACCTCTATACCCTTGACACCAACTTCCTTTCAACACACGCATATAAGATGTTGAAGGGTGCATCGGAATTCTATAGGAATTTCCCCAACCTGAAGCTGGAGAATGGGAAGTATCATATCTACAGGACCAACCTCCATGAGCATATCATGGGAGGTAAGGATATTATTGACGATCTTTCCTTTATAAAGGGTGTAATGCTGTCAACTATAAAGGCTTCCGAGATTCTTGGTATAGATTCGAATCTCAGGCCTCTCTGGCAGGATATAGTTGATAACCTCGCATCTTACCCGATGAGCGGGCAGCCGAATACTATCGGTTCAATTACACATCCCCTTGGTTATACAACCTGGGGACAGGCCAGAACTCCGGCGGCGCAAGTTAGATATGACGCTATTGAAAAAGAGCCACAAAGTCCTCGTTTGAGGATGCTTGAAAACTATGATGTATTGACCCTTGAAACCAAAGACCAGGGACTGGATGGTGGAGATTGGGCAATTGCCAACAATTCCTTTGAAGCTAACGTCGCCTACAACATGAACATGTCAATGGGCGATTACGGTTCCAACCTTAGTAGATTTCTGCTTGACGCTGCAGCACTTGGACGAAGTGAGTTCAATATTGTATTAAAAAATCTTAATAGTGAAATAAATAGTAAAGTTGGAAGTAGTACAAACCGTCTTGGTTTTGTCACAACTGATTGGGCAGAATTTGGAGGATATGGCATTTTAAGTGCAGGGATGCAGGATGGACTTTTACAGAGTATATCTGCAACGCCGGGAGGAGATCCTGTTATAAGAGTATTCCCTGCATGGGATAAAAATAAACCTGCATACTTCAAGCTTCTTGCAAAAGGCGGATTTTTGGTTTCGTCTTCCGTAAAGAACGGCGAAGTAAGCTTTTTAGAGATAAATTCACAGCTTGGAGGGACATGCAGGATAAGAAACCCATGGCCTGCCAACACCGTATCTCTTTACAGGAACGGGGTAAAGACTGAAGAGATTACCGGTTCTCTCATCAGCTTTTCAACCAGTATCGGTGAAGATATAAAAATAGTGAGACAGGGTGTAAATCCTAATTCTTTCAATGAGAGTATTCCTACATCAGTATAGGGTGGCAGTAGTACTGCTAGTAAATATGAAGCTGAAAACGCAGCTTTATCGGGCGGAGCAGGAGTAAATACCGGCCATACCGGCTTCCGTCACAGGAGAGAACCTGAGAGCAAGGCTTTACAATGAACGGAGAGTTGAAATGGCTTTCGAAGAACAGAGATTCTGGGATGTCAGGAGATGGAAAATAGCTACGGTTGTCGAAAACATACCTCAATACGGTATGTAAATCATAAAGGATGTGAATACAGGGGTAAAAACATATACTCCGGTTAAATTATTTGATAGAACTTTTTTTGATAAGATGTATCTGCTTCCTATTGCTACTGATGAACTTCGTAAGAATAACGGTTCTATAGTACAAACTACAGGATGGTAAAGTTATAATTGACTTCTTTTTCTGAAAGTGAGTGTGTTATCAGGATTTTCCTGTTTATAACACACTCACTTTATTTTTAGGACACAAAGCATCTCCCACTTAAAAATCTTTCAGGATACAATTAGCATATACATTCAAACGCTAAATCACTACGTAACAATTTGTTTTTTTGATTAATGTACTGTCAGCTCTTAGCATGAGAATACGCATTAATGCCGGTACGATAAAAAGTTTTGATAATCTCCAAAATATTGTACCTTTAAAACAGTTATTTAATGCGCCAAAGTATCTCGGGCTTTGTAATTATATAAATCCATTTATTAAAGAAAATGAAAAAAATTTTAACCATCACATCACTGGCAATTACATTGGCTATATGCGCCAAAGCTCAACCTTACCAAAAAACCGAACTGGGCATTAAATCGGTGATCAACTCAGTAGGGATCGAGATTCAGTTTTACAGTCCTTCTATGGTTAGGGTACTGAAATGGCCCGAAGGTAAAACCTTTAAAAAAGAGAGCCTTTCGGTTATTAAAACTCCTCAAAAAACGTCTGTCAGAATTAAGCAATCCGGAGACGAACTTTCGCTGAAAAGCGATAACCTCCAGGTAGTGCTAAACCTGAAAAACGGCAAGATTTCATTTTCAGCGCTTAAAGGCGAGACTCTTTTAAGTGAGAAAGAACGGGGTGTTATTTTTACAGATTTCAACGATGCCGGTGTTAAAACCTATAGTGTATTTCAGTCATTTATTCTTGATAAAGATGAAGCTATTTATGGTTTGGGCCAGCAGCAGAATGGGAAAATGGTACAGCGTAACCTGAAACTAAATATGATTCAGGGGAATACTGATGATTATGTTCCATTTTTCCTGTCGGTAAAAGGTTACGGGCTCTTTTGGGATAATTATTCACCAACTCTTTTTGAAGACAATCCTGAAAGCACTTCGTTCAAATCAGACGTAGGCGATTGTGCCGATTATTACTTTATGTACGGTGGCAATGCCGATGGTGTGATTGCATGTATGCGCGACTTAACCGGACAGGTACCAATGTTCCCGCTCTGGACATTCGGTTACTGGCAAAGCAAAGAACGCTATAAAAGTCAGGATGAACTGGTAGATGTGGTTAAAAAGTACCGCGAGCTGGGAGTTCCGCTCGATGGTATCATCCAGGACTGGCAATACTGGGGCAATAATTACCTGTGGAATGCCATGGAATTCCTCAATGCCGACTTTTACAATCCACAAAAAATGATTGACGATGTACACAGCCTTAATGCCCACATGATTATATCAATCTGGAATTCGTTTGGCCCTCAGACAAAGCAATACAAGGAATTGGATAAAATAGGTGCTCTCATGGATTTTCAGACATGGCCTCAATCAGGCTCCGATAAGTGGCCACCCAATAGAGATTACCCTTCAGGAGTAAGAGTCTACGATCCTTATAACCCTGAAGCCCGCGATATTTACTGGAAGTATCTGAATAAAGGCATATTCTCTCTTGGAATGGACGGATGGTGGATGGATTCATCAGAACCCGACCATTTGGATTTTAAACCTTCCGATTTCGACAATAAAACATACCTCGGTTCATTCCGGAAAGTTCGGAATGCATTCCCCCTTATGACAGTAAGCGGGTTATATCAGCATCAACGGTCAGTATCTTCCGACAAACGTGTGTTTATCTTGACCAGATCGGCATTTGCAGGTCAGCAACACTATGGCGCCAACACCTGGTCGGGAGATGTTACATCATCATGGGATGCATTAAGAAACCAGATCTCCGCAGGATTGAATTTTTCACTAAGTGATATCCCTTACTGGAATAGTGATATAGGCGGCTTTTTTCTCAGCAGGTTCAGAAAGAAACTCGACGATGCCGGATACCGCGAACTTTACGCACGCTGGATACAATTCGGGACTTTCTGCCCTATGATGCGTTCGCATGGGACCGATGCACCGCGTGAAATTTACCAGTTTGGCAAAAAAGGAGACAAAGTGTACGACGCCATTGAAAAATCTATAAACCTGCGCTATAGTTTGTTGCCCTATATTTATTCTGCCTCGTGGGATGTTACGGCTAATCAGTCAACCATGATGCGAGCGCTGATGATGGATTTTCCAAAAGACAAGCAGGTTTTAGATATAAACGACCAGTACATGTTTGGCAAATCGCTGTTGGTCTGTCCAGTTACTGTACCGATGTACTCTAAGGATACGAACGAGGATTTCAGCGCTATTCACACAAAGGAGCTTTACCTGCCCAAAGGCTTCGACTGGTATGATTTCTGGACAGGCAATAAATATACTGGCGGGCAAACTATAAAAAAAGAAGCACCCATAGACATCATCCCGTTGTATGTAAAAGCAGGTTCAATTCTTCCTATCGGTCCTAAAGTGCAATTTGCCACGGAGAAGAAATGGGACAACCTCGAAATACGTGTTTATGAAGGTGCGAATGGCGAGTACACATTATATGAAGATGAGAACGATAATTATAATTATGAGAAAGGGGCTTTTTCCACTATTACTTTTTCATGGGATGACGCCCCAAAAGTATTAACTATTAACGACAGGAAAGGCACATTCCCCGGAATGCTAACCGGGCGTAAATTCAATATTGTAAAGGTCACTACCGGTAATGGCACCGGAATGGATGCTGTTAAAAAGTACAATAAAGTTGTAGATTATAATGGAATGAAAGTTATGGTTAAGCTGTAGCGTAGTCATAGACTTTCATTTATAGCTCATATTATAGGATCTATATGTTGAAATATTCAAAGTATCTTTCTATAGCAATGGTATTTTTTACAGGCTATGTTATGAGCGTTAAAGCTCAGGACATCATCCAACGCAAACAGCTTTTCGATTATAGATGGAAATTCTTTTTGGGAGATTCACCATCGGCAGGTACTAAGGATTTTGATGATAAAAGCTGGAGGTATCTTGATTTACCGCATGATTGGAGCATTGAAGGAAAATTAGATCCAAAAAACCCAATGGGTGGAGCAGGCGGTTATTTCCCCGCCGGTATAGGATGGTACAGGAAAAAATTCGATGTTCCTCTTGCATGGAAGGGTAAATGCATTTCAATTTATTTCGAAGGTGTTTACATGAATTCCGAGGTATTTATTAATGGGAAATCACTTGGTGTACATCCATATGGCTATACAACATTCAGTTACGACCTTACTCCTTACCTGGATTTTGGCAGGGGAAATGTACTTTCGGTAAAAGTCGACAATTCAAAGCAGATAAACTGCCGCTGGTATAGTGGTTCGGGAATATACCGCCATGTATGGATGATTGTAACAAACCCTCTACATGTTGCCACCTGGGGTGTGAATATCACAACACCTCAGGTGTCGGGTGAGAAAGCAACAGTTAAGATAAAAACGCTGGTGAAGAACGAAACAGATTTACCACAAAAAGTTATTCTTAAAACTCAGCTTTTAAATGCAAATGCGGTTAATGCAGGTATCGATCAAACAGATGTTGAACTTTTGGCAAAAAGCGAACAGGAAATTGACCAAAACTTAACCGTATTAAAACCTTTGTTATGGACTCAGGAAACTCCAAATCTTTATCAGGTCGAGGTTCAGGTATTAAAGGATAAGAATATAATTGATGATATCAAAACAACCTTTGGCATACGTTCAATAAAATTCACCTCCGAAAACGGATTCCAGCTTAACGGTAAAACAGTGAAAATCAACGGAGGATGCGTGCATCATGATAATGGTTGTTTAGGCGCTGCTGCTTTTGACCGGGCCGAAGTACGACGGGTTGAGCTTCTTAAATCTGCTGGATTTAATGCGATTCGCACATCACATAATCCTCCATCAGAAGCCTTTCTGGATGCATGTGACAGATTGGGGATGATGGTTATAGATGAATCCTTCGATGGCTGGAGAGAGAGCAAAACACCCTTCGATTATTCTGTTTATTTTAATGAATGGTGGCAACGCGACTTAGAAGCTATGGTGTTGCGCGACCGAAACCATCCTTCCATTATTGTCTGGAGCATTGGTAACGAAATAATCGAAAGGAAGAAACCCGAAGCTGTTGAAACAGCCAAAATGCTGGTAAATTGTTTGCATAAAAACGACCCTACTCGTCCTGTTACTTCAGCTATGACTACCTGGGACAGTGGTTGGGAAATATTCGATCCGCTGTTTGCAGTGCATGATATTGGTGGGTATAATTATCAGCTACATCGTGCCCCGTCAGACCATGTGAGAGTTCCTTCAAGGGTTATCGTTCAGACAGAATCATACCCCCGGGATGCTTTCTCTAACTGGGAGATGGTACAAGATCACAATTATATCATCGGGGATTTTGTCTGGACAGCTCTGGATTATCTGGGTGAATCAGGTATTGGCCGCTGGTATTATTCCGGTGAAAAACCCGGCGAACATTGGGAAAGTGATTTATTTCCCTGGCATGCCGCTTATTGTGGTGATATTGATTTGACCGGATGGAGAAAACCAATTTCCCATTATCGTAGCATGTTGTACAATAATACTGAAAAACTCTATATGGCAGTACGGGAACCTGAACATGATACCTTAAAAATCAAACAAACTTTATGGTCTGTCTGGCCAACCTGGGAAAGCTGGACATGGCCGGGTTATGAAGGAAAAAACATTCAAGTTGAGGTTTATTCTAAATATCCAAAGGTTCGGCTATATCTAAATACAAAACTCATTGGTGAACAAGCTACAACCGAAGAGCAACAGTTTAAAGCTACATTTACTGTGCCTTATACTCCCGGGTTGTTAAGCGCTGCAGGTGTAATGGATAATAAAGAATTGGAAACAACCATTTTGCAAACATCGGGTAATGCTGCCAGTATAAAACTAATACCTGACCGGACAAAAATATCAGCTGACGGGCAGGACTTATCATTTATAACTATTGAGGTGACCGACAAGAATGGAAAACTACAACCAAATGCTCAAAATCAGTTACAGTTCAGCATCAACGGACCCGGTGTAATTGCCGGTGTTGATAATGCAGATATTAAAGACCTTGATCCTTATATTGGCAATGCACGCAAAGCATGGCATGGAAGGGCACTTGTTGTAATCAGAAGTACCAGAAATGTCGGTGATATTAAGCTCAAAGTTAGTTCACAGGGGTTAAAAGATGTAGTTGCAGTAATCAACTCTGAAATGAAATAGTACGAATGAAAAAAATAAAGTTAATGAACCTCCAAAAAAATCCAGTCTCTTGTTTGCTCATCTCATCTCTGATTGTAACCTTGATCAACGGATGTTCAGGCACCGGAGAACCCAGGCAAATTCAATCGTTTGATACGGACTGGAGATTTTATGCTGGTGAGATTAAAGGAGCTGAAAGGCCAGAATATAATGACTCTTCGTGGTTGAAAGTGGACGTACCACACGACTGGAGCATAGAAGGACTTGCCCGATCAGAAGTCAGTGATGCACCCGAGTTACAGATCGTGGAAGGAGAGTGGAAATTCAGCAAAGGCGACAATATGCTTTGGAAGGACCCCGGATTTAACGACAGTTCCTGGCAGAAAGTGAAGCTCCCATCGACATGGGAGGAACATTCGAATTACACACAGGACAACGTCTTCGGCTGGTTCCGCCGCGATCTTGCTATATCGCCTGATTTACAAGGGAAGAATATTTACATTAACGTGGGAAAAATCGACGATGCCGACGAAACCTATTTCAACGGTGTGAAAGTCGGTGGGCTGGGTCATTTTCCTCCCGATTATGTGTCGGCCTGGGACATCTACCGACGTTATAAAGTACCCCGCGAAATCATCCATTACGGTGGCAAAAACAGTATAGCCATCCGGGTGTTCGACGGGATAATGGGTGGCGGTATTTATGATAAGGGGACAAAAGTGACTGAGGGACCATTTGAATCAACCTGCCAGGGCGGAAGTGGTGCTGGGTACATAAATGCCGGAACTGGCTGGTACAGAAAAGAATTTAAATTGCCCGAAAACACTCAGGACAAAAGAGTATTCATAGAATTTGACGGAGTGTATATGAACAGCAATGTCTGGATCAATGGTATGCAACTCGGCAACAGACCCTATGGTTATTCCAGCTTTCAATATGAATTGACACCATACCTGAAATTTGGTGACGAGAAAAATGTTCTGGCAGTCCGGGCCGATGTTCAGCAACCGTGTTCTCGCTGGTATTCGGGTGCGGGCATTTACCGGCATGTGCGTCTTAAGTTAACTGACCCGGTCCACATAACGCCTTGGGGAACATTTATTACCACTCCTGAAGTGTCTGAAAACGAGTCAACAGTTTGCGTTGAAACAAAGATACGGAATCAATCCAACTCAGCCCGACAGGTGATGCTTGAAACCGTTATTATAGATAATAGTGGACGTGAAGTCGCGAAGGACAGATCCACTAGAAATGTTAAAGCTGACAGTGTCAGTATATTCGAACAGCTCATCAAAGTTCCTAAGCCAAAATTATGGTCATTGGAAAACCCCTGCCTTTATCGGGCTGAATCCAAAGTACTCGTTAACAATAAGACAGAAGATACCGGTGTTACACCTTTCGGTATTCGTACGTTTGAATTTACAACGGATAAGGGATTTTTCCTGAATGGGGAACATGTTAGTATTAAGGGTGTTTGCCTGCATCATGATCTGGGATGCCTGGGTTCTGCAGTACATTTACGTGCCATTGAACGTCAGTTAGAAATAATGAAAAGTATGGGATGTAACGCTATCCGGACGAGTCATAATCCGCCTGCCCCTGAATTTCTTGATTTATGCGACCGCATGGGATTTATAGTGATGGACGAGTCGTTTGATGAGTGGAAAAGATCAAAGACTATGTATGGGTATGGTCAGTTTTTTGATGAGTGGAGCGAAAGGGACCTGACGGACATGATTCGTCGTGACAGGAACCATCCCAGCGTCATTCTTTGGAGCATTGGTAACGAAATCCCTGAACAGGATAATGCCAACGCATATGAGATGTCGAAGCGACTCACTGACATCTGTCATAAAGAAGACCCGACACGACCAGTCACATCGGCCTGCAATACTCCGGAATATGCTCTTAAAAGCGGTTTTTCAAAACCACTCGATGTCTTTGGGCTCAATTACTCTTTGCCATATTACCAGATTTTAAAAGGAAAGTCAAAACTGATCGGCTCTGAAACCTCATCGGCTGTTAGTACCCGCGGAGAATACAACCTTGTTTTGGACAACGGCACAATTAAAATCAGTAAGGAGCTGAAAAACCAGTGTTCTTCTTATAATGACAGTACTGCGGAATCAACCATTAGAGCTATTAAAAAAGATCCCTGGGTTGCGGGTCAGTTCGCATGGACAGGCTTCGATTATATTGGAGAACCATCTCCCTTTTCATGGCCCTCAGTCAGTTCTTATTATGGTATTGTGGATTTATGCGGTTTTCCAAAAGATCGCTACTATCTTTACCAGAGCCAGTGGACTGAAAAACCTATGGTTCACATTCTGCCTCACTGGAACTGGCAGGGTTTCGAAGGCAAGGAAATTCCGGTTTTATGCTACAGCAATTGTGAATCGGTGGAACTGTTTTTGAATGGGAAATCACTAGGGGAGAAGAAATTCAGCAATACAAAGGATTTGCATTTGTTGTGGCAGGTTCCATATTCACCGGGGACATTAAAAGCCATTGCCAAAAACAACGGAAAGCAAGTATGCATGACTGAAATCCAAACCGCAGACACACCGGCTAAAATAGTACTGTCGGCCGACCGGAACGAAATTAACGCCGATGGAGAAGACCTTTCATATATCAAAGTAGAGATAGTAGACAAGGAAGGTCGTGTCTGCCCCAATGCCGACAACCTGGTAAAATTTAAAATTGACGATGACGGTGTCATTGCCGGTGTGGACAATGGAAACCCAATCAGCCACGAGTATTTCAAAGCCGGCGAACGAAAGGCATTCCACGGTCTGTGTTTAGCTGTTGTTCAATCAAAACGCACAAGAGGTATGATTCATCTTTCAGCAGAATCTGAAGGACTCCAGGCAACTGAAGTTTTAATTAAAGTAAAATAAGTAATTATAGAAATGAAGTTCAAATACTTTTTAATAATCGGTCTTTTCCCTGTTCTTTGTCAGGGTCAGGTTGTGAAAAGCTTTAAACAGGCGAGGGACAGAGTAGACGTCACACTCTCTGAAGGGACACTTAGTATTTACCCCATAACAGAAAATGCTGTGAGGATCAGGTTCTGTAAAGGAGCCGAAGTAAAGGTACCTGAGCTAATTTTTACATCAAGTGTTCCAACTCCAAACTTTAATGTAACAGATTCTCCTTCAAAACTTGAGATATCAGGAAAAAGCATTATTGCAGAACTGGATAAGCAAACCGGTAAATTGTCATTTGCTGATAATTCCGGAAAAATTTTCCTTACCGAAAAAGCAGAAACCCGGAGACTGATACCTGATTCAGTTCAGGGTCAACCCTGTTTTGTGGCGGAACAGAGTTTTGAGTCACCGGCTGATGAATATCTTTTTGGACTCGGGCAGTTTCAGGACGGACATTATAATATAAGGAATGTTACCCGTCGGTTAACACAGGTCAACTCACAGATTTCGCTACCATTTATATATTCAAGCAAAGGGTATGGATTACTCTGGCATCAATATGGTCTGACTGATTTTAATCCGGCCGATAATTTTGTAACACTCGAAAAACAGGAGCAACCGACTGGCGATAACAATCCGACAGGTGAAGTTACTACTACCTCCGGGGCCCGGAGAGCAGGTCAGAGCCAGTCGTCTTACACTGGTCAGTTTAAAGTTCCTGAGAATGGAATATATTCCATATTTCTTGATCTTGGAGACATGGGAAACCATTACTTTGTTGTTATTGATGGGAAACCTTGTATGGATCAGAGTAACATGTGGCTTCCTCCAACTTCATGCGTCCTGGTGAATCTGTCAGCCGGGGAGCATCAGGTGCAACTTGTCTGCAAATCAAACAACACACCCAGGGTGTCATGGAAACTAACGGGTAACTTAACAACCTTCCGTTCTCCCAATGCCCGGTTCATTGATTATATTGTCTTTTATGGCCCTTCAGCAGATAGTGTAATTTCTTCATACCGAAGTCTCTCAGGTGATGTTCCAATGTTCCCTCTTTGGGCTTATGGTTTTTGGCAATGCCGCGAACGATACTCTTCAGGTTCAAACCTGGTAGAAACTGTAAAAGAGTTCCGTAAAAGGAATATCCCCATGGATGTTATTGTACAGGATTGGCAATACTGGGGCAAATACGGCTGGGGTGTTCCAAAGTTTGATGAAACCAATTATCCCAATCCGGCAGGGTTCATAAAAGAGCTACATGATTTAAATGCGCATTTCAGCATCTCGGTTTGGGAGAACCTTGACAAGAAATCCGATATCGGAAAAGAATATGTTGCAAAGAACCTTTATATCCCGAATAGCCCATGGGTGGATGTTTTTAACCCACTTGCCAGGGTCACTCACTGGAATGCTCTGAACCAAAATCTCTTTGCTTTTGGCGTCGACTCGTGGTGGATGGATGCCACAGAACCTGAAAACGATGGTTTAAAAGGGAAAGAAACATACCTTGGGTTAGGAGATTTTTATCGTCTCATCTACCCGTTGTTTGTAAGCCAGGCAGTTTATGAAGGGCAAAGGAAAGCCTCATCCGAAAAACGGGTTTGTATCCTTACCAGGTCGGCTTTCCTTGGGCAACAAAAGTATGGAATAATAAACTGGTCGGGCGATATAGGAGGAACATGGGACACTTATAAACGACAGATTGTGGCAGGGTTAAACTATACCATTACGGGATTACCTTACTGGACAACAGATATTGGCGGATTCTTTCGACCTGGCAAATCTCAGTATACAGATGAAAAATATCAGGAGCTGCTGACACGGTGGTACCAGTGGGGAACCTTTAATCCCATCTTCAGGATACATGGCTTTCAAACCGAGACCGAACCCTGGAAATTCGGACTGCAGGTTGAGGATAACATGAGGAAAATGCTTGACCTCCGTTACCGTTTACTACCTTACATTTATTCGGAAGCCTGGCAAATTACACATAACAGATCGACCCTGATGCGTCCGCTGACGATGGACTTTAATGGTGACACTACAGCATTGAAGCAACCCTTTGAATATATGTTCGGCAAAGCCCTGCTTGTTGCACCGGTCACCGAACCCAATGTTAAGGAGTGGAATGTCTACCTGCCTGAACCGGCAACCTGGTATGATTTCTGGACCGGGAAAAAATTTAAAGGAGGCCAGACAGTAATAACCCCTGCTCCCCTGAACATGATTCCTCTGTTTGTCAAAGCAGGATCAATTATTCCGATGGGCAAGCTTATTCAATATGCCGGGCAAAAACTACTTGACACTCTTGAGATTCGTGTCTATAAAGGAGCAGATGGCAGGTTCGATTTATATGAGGATGAAGGCGATAATTATAACTATGAGAAAGGTAATTATACTGTAATACCTTTCAAATGGGATGAAAAACACCAGACATTAACAGTCGGCGAAAAGCAAGGATCTTATCCCGGAAACCTTACTAAGAGAATTTTTAACGTTGTATTCGTAAATGAATCCGAAGGATTTGGTATAAACCCGGGTGGAACGAAAAGGAAAGAGGTCTACACTGGTAAGCTAATCAAAATAATAGGAAGTGCCAAATAGAAATCTAAAAATCCAAACTTTCATATCAGAGCAACATTTCATAATAGTTCAGGACTATTCCTCCGGATGAAATTAATTTATACATTTACATTTTACAGGCTTTCCCAAACAGATTATTATTTTAAGACTTATTAATATCAATTTATGAAGACAATATATTTTGGTTTAGCAGCGCTTTTTGCTTTTTCTATAAATATCACTGTTTCTGCACAGGTGAAGCAGGCTCAAAACCCTGTTATATTTGCCGATGTTCCCGACATGTCAATGATCAGGGTGGGTGACACTTACTATATGAGCAGCACCACAATGCACATGAGTCCCGGAGTACCTGTCATGAAATCAAAAGACCTCATTAACTGGCAGATAGTCAGCTATGCATACGATATCCTTGGAGATGTTGATGATCTGAATCTCATTAATGGCAAAAATTCTTATGGAAGAGGTTCATGGGCCAGCTGTATCCGTTATCATAATGGTACTTTTTACGTTTCAACCTTTTCACAGACAACAGGAAAGACTTATATCTTTTCAACAAAGAATATTGAAAAGGGACTCTGGAAAACATCCTCATTCAGCCCAAGCTATCACGACAATACATTATTTTTTGATGACGACGGTCGCGTTTATCTGATAACTGGCAATAAAAAACTTACCCTTGTTGAACTTAATACTGATTTATCAGGAGTCAAAACCGGCGGAGTAAATCAGGTTATAATTGAAAATTCAAGTGCACCATCAGGAAATGACAGCGGACTGGGAGAAGGTTCACAATTATTCAAGGTCAATGGTAAGTATTATCTCTTTAACATAACCTGGCCAAAGGGAGGTATGCGTACTGTAGTTATTCACAGGGCTGATAAGATAACCGGCCCATGGGAAGGAAGGCTGGCACTCCAGGATAAAGGCGTTGCCCAGGGTGGGCTAATTGATACTCCTGATGGCAAATGGTTTGCATACCTTTTTCGTGATTTTGGCTCAGTTGGCCGTATTCCCTATCTTGTTCCGGTAAAATGGAAAGATGGCTGGCCGGTTTTAGGTGTTGATGGAAAAGTCCCGGATAACCTGGATCTTCCTGCAAGCAAAGGTATAATTCCTGGTATTGTAGCCTCCGATGAGTTCAAACGCTATAAAGGAGAACCTGCCCTTCCTTTAGTCTGGCAATGGAACCACAACCCTGACAACAAGCTTTGGTCAGTTACTCAGCGAAAGGGCTACCTCCGGCTGACAACAGGTCGTATTGACACCATTTTCGTTACTGCAAGAAATACATTAACTCAGCGTACCTTCGGGCCTGAATGCTCGGGTTCAACATCGATAGATATTTCAAACATGAAGGAAGGTGATTTTGCAGGACTTTCTCTTTTACAGAGAAAATTCGGACTGGTAGGAGTCAGGTACGACAATGGGACTAAATCGATTGTGATGGTAAACGCCCAATCAGGCAGACCTGTCGAAGCTCAAAGTGTTCCATTGACACAAAAAATCGTATATCTGAAAGCTGAATGCGATTTCAGGGATAAGACAGACCTTGCGAATTTCTTTTACAGCCTAGATGACAAAACATGGACACCAATCGGATCACAGCTTAAGATGGAATATTCAATGCCGCATTTTATGGGTTACCGTTATGGACTATTCAATTATGCTACCAAAACACCTGGTGGATATGTTGATTTTGACTGGTTCAGAATAAATTGAATCTCACATTTAGAGCAAATAATCTTAAATAAGTATAAAATACTATCATGAAAAACTATAAGGCAATCCAGCTGATTTTTTTATTAATTGTATCATTAATGAACACCGTGGTTGCTCAAAACCCGATTATCAGAGACCAATTCTCTGCTGATCCAACAGCAAGAGTTTTTAACGGGAAGGTATATTTATATCCTTCACACGATATCCCGACTCCTCCCGGTAAAAAACTGAGAGAAAATTGGTTTTGCATGGAAGACTATCATGTTTTCTCTTCCGAAAACCTGACCGACTGGACAGACCATGGTGTCATTGTGACTCAGACCAAGGTCCCATGGCTCACCAGAATCAATTATGACATGTGGGCACCCGATTGTGTCTTCAAAAACGACAAGTATTATTTCTATTTCCCGGTTGGCGGCAGAATAGGTGTTGCCACAGCCGACAAACCCGAAGGTCCTTACAGCGTCCTGGATAAACCAGTTGAAGGCATTCGTGGTATCGATCCCTGTATTCTTATAGACAAAGACGGCCAGGCGTATATCTTCACTGCGATGGGACGCATTAGTGTTGCCAAACTCAAAGGCAATATGATCGAAACTGATGGCCAACCACAGACAATCGCCAACTTGCCTGCTAAAGGCCTGATTGAAGGACCCTTCGCTTTCGAACTTAACGGCAGATACTATCTCACTTATCCGCATGTTGAAAATAAAATAGAACGCCTCGAATACGCCATGAGCGATAGTCCCATGGGCCCATACAAACAAGTCGGCGTTATCATGGACGAATCGCCTTCCGGCTGCTGGACAAACCACCAATCAATCGTCAGATACAAAGGACAATGGTATCTCTTCTATCATGATAAAGACTACTCTCCAAATTTCGATAAAAATCGCTCTGTAAGGGTTGATAGCTTGTCCTTTAATTCAGATGGAACTATCCGTAAAGTCATACCAACTCTTCGTGGTGTGGGAATAGCCGATGCTTCGATAAAAATTGATATTGACCGGTATAGTCAAATAAGCAATAGAGGTGTATCCATTGCTTTCCTCGATACCCTCAATACATTCAATGGCTGGAAAACCATATTCGACAAACAGAATGCATGGATCCAATACAATACCGTTGATTTTGGNNCGGATAGACAAAGCAGACGGCATCTTACTTGCTGAGGTAAAAATACCTAAAGGCACAGGTTGGAATTCAGTTGATAAACGATTGTCAAAATATCAAAAAGGTATTCATAACCTGGTGGTAGTGCTAAAAGATAATAATCCTGTTGAAGTTGACTGGATTCGATTTGTGAAATAGTTACAGACCAACCGATCAGAAACAATTGCCAGAAGTAAAAATAAATATTAAAATCTCACAACGGATATCGAAAATGCTTCACCAACAACTACCAGATAGCCCCCGGTAAAGGCGATCGCACTGAGATTGTTGGTTGAAATCTTTGCATAGACATTGCATTTTGTGCACGAAGGCAAGCTGAAAAGTACTCCATTGTTACATGCAAGAATAAACTGATCGCCTGCAGGATCATAAGTTATTCCATTGGGCTTATTGGTCAAACTGCGGATTATTCCCTGATCATCATGATAGATCAGGAGTCTTTCTGTCCAAACGTTCCCCAACGATGAAAAAAGAACAGCCGGTGAACCGTCGTCATGAGTTCCGATAATTACAATCCTGTTTTCTGTAAGCAGTACCTTCTTAAATATACAGGATTTGCTATATCCGGAATACTCTTTGTTGTAGTCTTTAATTTCCCAGTTTAAACCATCATACGATCTTATTATCTCACCTCTGTCAGTGATCCCAATCCAGTATGAATCATTTGCTGAGATGGATACAATATTACCCTTAACTTCAATATGTTTACTATTCCAGGTTTCCCCGTTTTTTGAGATAAGTATTGTCCCTTTGTCAGCTCCTGCAATCAATAAGTCGTTCCTGAAAGCCATTCCGTTAATGTTTTTGTCTGTTCCGGATTCGACTTTAGTAAATACTTGTCTGTCAGAAGAAAAAAGGATGATTCCATTATCTCCGGCAGCAACAACTATCTGATCATTACTGATAATACAATTTAGAGTGTTTTTATACGCATTAGCTACCTGAGCCCTTTCACCAGAACTGTTTATGCAATCAATTTTCCCGTCATTTCCGACGGCTAAGAACTTTCCGTTATAAAAAATAATATCCCGGTATCCTTTAGTATTTCCTGCGTCTGATTTCTGTTGTGCATAATATCCACTATGCAATTCTTCCGCTGAAGTAAAAAAGGGTCTTCCTGAGGAAACCAGACATATCAGCCCTCCTATAATGAAGTTACCTATATTGGTTAACAGAAATGACATCTTTTAGATCATGTTTTAATATCGTACCTGCAAAAGTACTAAAAAAGAGAGGCTGTGGAAGAAGAAATTGCTTCTTAAACAGCCCCTGTAAATTAATAAAATAGTGTGAAAGATATTTTACCCCGGATAATTATTCTTGCGGTAAATCAGATGAGAGAACAAATGCATATCTAAATAATGCCCTGAAAAAAATTACGATCAGGCATTAAAAGATCATATTGCTGATTATCAAAACTATTTCAAGAGAATTATTCTCATTTGTGGTATTTTTTAAAAAAAATCCATTAAAATAGGTTGGATTTAATTTAAATTATTAACTTGGTTCCCTTAATTTAACCTTAGACTGTTAGATCTGCACTGTTTAATAGAGGAAATACTAAAATTTTAGATTGTATATTATGTAATAGAAGAGATGTTCAGTTCAAACCCTGATTTTTAAAAATAAACTATTGGCAGAAATCATTTAAAAAAAGAAGAATAAAAACTAATTACCTTAATTTCAATTAATTATTAACCAAAACCTAATTTACTATGAAGAAAAACTGTTTTTATTTCATGACCAGTAGTTTTCCGCATGGGAAACTAAGACTACTGCTTCTGTCTTTAAAACTAACTGTTATTTTAAGTATTTTGACCACTTTTAATGCCTTAGCGCTGGATTTAGGCGTAACTAATACTCCGGCGATTAATGATCAGCAACAGAAAGTTACAGGTACTGTTCTGGATTCAAAGACAAATGAGCCTCTTATAGGCGTTAACGTATCCGTTGAAGGAACTACAGTGGGTGCGATAACTGATGTAGGAGGAAATTATTCTATTGTTCTTCCAGGTTCAGCTAAAACCCTCGTTTTTACTTATGTTGGTTATACTACTGAAAAAGTTCAGTTACAAGGACAAAAAACCATTGATGTTAAAATGACTTCGGAGGTTTTAAATCTGGAAGAGGTTGTTGTTATTGGTTACGGTACTGCTAAGAAAAGCGATATTACCGGATCTGTTGTTTCAGTTGACAGAGAAGAAATGTTGAAAAAAGCACCTACGAACATTTTACAAGGTTTAAAAGGACAAGCTTCGGGTGTTGTTGTTACAGCGCAAGACGGTGCTCCTGATGCAAACGCATCCATTCATATTCGTGGTGTTGGAACTATTACCGGTAGCGCTAATCCGCTGTATGTGGTAGATGGTGTGCAGGTAGGTACAAACGCCAATTTTCTTAACCCAAGTGATATAGCTAGCCTTGAAATATTAAAAGATGCTTCTGCTACTGCTATATACGGTGCAGCCGGGGCTAATGGTGTTATCATGATTACTACTAAACATGGTGAGGTAGGTACTGCACATACTACTTTTTCAGCAGACTTTGGGATACAAACTTTAGCCTCAACATTGGATGTTGGTAATGTTGACCAGTATGCATCAAATATTCGCCAAGCACGTGCTAACGATGGTGGAATTCTGGCTAACCAAATTTGGGCTGCGCAATATGACGGTCAAAGAAAGAACATTGACTGGCAAAAAGTAATGACACGCACTTCCCTTAAACAACAATATAATGTTTCAACTTCAGGAGGTACGGAAAAAACTCAGTCTAGCTTATCAGTAGGTTTTTTAAATAATGACGGTATTGTTATCAATACAAATTACAAGCGTATGACCGGTCGTGCCAATATAACTACCAAAGTGGCTGATTTCCTTGACCTCGGTGGTGACATTAATTTCATTCATACAGAATCACATGGTAGTAATGGGGGTAATGGTAACAACGGAAACCTTTCTTCTCAACGTGACTGGGCTACCACAACTCCCACAATGGATTATGTTGACCCCGTAACTAATCAAATTGTAAGTTCTAACGTTAAAAACTCAAACGGAACTTTTGGTGGTGTTGAACAAGGTAATGTCGGTTCAA
>PLMC01000021.1 GCA_003141495.1 Bacteroidales bacterium | reverse complement strand
CTACAAATATATTTCTGGAGAATGCCCAGTTTTTCATACTATTGTTTGTTTTGCGTTAATTTCTTCCGATCTGAACAGATCACATTATAAATAGCAGTTATAAAACTATGAAAACTACTTTGAAGTTGCAAGTCTGACATTATTAATCCACTGTAATTCTGATGCTCCTGCGCCTGATGAACGTGAATGGAATATTGAAGATGGCGCCGGACCCCTGTTTTCACCTTGTTTATTCACTACAGGCAAAGAGCCATATTCTATTCCAAGAATAAATGGCATTGCACCATTCCCCGCTCTTGTATTTCTTATTGGAAGTTTGAAAATTGGTATTACCAGTTTGTAATAGAGTATTCCAGCTTCATCGTATTTCACGGAACCTCTGAACGAATCATGATTATCTGATGGAAAGTGCCTTTGCTGTTCAGTTGTGAATCCTATTATTTCAATTGTATTTGCCACAGCGATGGGATTGACCGGGTTCCCATCAGGAACAGAATTGTTTTCCTGATGATCAGTTTTCCTATGGGTTCCCTGATTCTGAGATCCGATTGGAAACCTGACGCCCATTTTCTTTTCTTCTTTACCATCCATACTTATCCATATCGTGAGTCCTTCTTTCAAAATCCTGTTCTGAATTCCATGCTCTTCAACCTTAATATCGATATAAATGTTGACATTGTCATTTGAAAGAAAATAATACAATTTACTTTTTCTGATAAGTTGATAATCAGACGCTTCAACTTTGTCATTGGTATGCCAACGGCTTAAATTCATATTTTCTTTCTGGGCACTAAGTCCACAACATAAGAATAACAACAAGATCCAGACAGATGATTTCATATTCTACCTCCTAATTCCGCTCTATTTATCTTTCAATATTAATTAATAATTCCTGATTTTTTATTTTATGACTATCAGGAATGAATAATAATAGACTAAATCATTTATACGTTCTTCATGTACTCATCCCCCCGACCCCCTTCTCTTCCAGGCAAAAGAAGGGGGAGTGCAGCGTTTTGCCCCTCTTTGCGAAGCAGAGAGGGGTTGGGGTGAGTTCATGTTATTAAATAATTGATATTTAGCCATTTAAAATTACTTATTATTGAAAACCGATACTCATTTTTTATTTAAATAAATTATCATAGCCTTTGTCATAAAAAAAGCTATTTTTGGGAGTGTGATAAAGTAACCCGCTCGTTCTATGGCGCACCAAAACACTATTAAATATAATTCGTATCAGAAGCTTACCGAAAGGATAAACCTTTTTCCTCAGGGAGCAGTCGCTACTGACCTGCTTTACAATATACTGAAAATTCTATTTTCAGAAAGAGAGGCAGGACTCGTTTCATTATTGCCAATAAAACCTTTTAATGCTAAAAAGGCTTCAGTGATATGGAAGATTAAAGAGACGGAGGCAAGTAAAATTCTAAATGATCTGACTGACAGAGGAATTTTGCTTGATACTGAAAACTTTGGCGATATTCTTTACTCCATGCCACCTCCAATGGCAGGTTTCTTTGAGTTTTCACTGATGAGATATAGAAATGACATTGACCAGAAGACTCTTTCTGAGCTTTTCTATCAATATATGAATGTTGAGGAAGGTTTTATAAAAGATCTGTTTACTAACGGCGAAACCCAGTTAGGGAGAGTATTTGTCAATGAAGTGGTTCTCTCAAGTGAAAATGCGCTTCATGTACTTGATTATGAGAGAGCTTCAGAAGTAATCAAAACAGCTGGTTCTATCGGAATCGGTGTTTGTTACTGCAGACACAAGATGCAACATATTGGTAAAAACTGTAATGCCCCGATGGAAATTTGCATGACATTTAACGGAAGTGCAGATTCTCTGACCAGGCATGGCATAGCAAGAAAAGTTGATGTTTCCGAAGGGATAGATCTTTTACAAAAAGCCAGAGATTTCAATCTTGTCCAGTTTGGTGAAAATGTTCAGGAAAATGTGAATTTTATCTGTAACTGCTGCAGTTGTTGTTGTGAAGCCCTTATAGCTGCAAGAAAATTCGGGTTTTTAAACCCGGTGCATACTACCAACTTTATCCCGTCAATTATTGAAGAAAACTGCAACGGCTGCGGTAAATGCGTTTCATTATGCCCTGTTGAGGCAATGACTCTTGTGTCTTCCAATGAACCCGACAAGCCTCTGAAAAAGAAAGCTAAAGCAAACCAGGAAATTTGTCTGGGATGCGGTGTTTGCCTGAAAGGATGCGAAAAGAAGGCAATCAGACTTAGTTCAAGAAAGGAACGGGTCATTACCCCGGTTAATTCCGTTCACAGGGTTGTACTGATGGCGATAGAAAGAGGGAAACTTCAAAATCTTATTTTCGATAATCGGGTTTTATTAAGTCATAGGGCAATGGCAGCGGTTTTGGGTGTAATTCTCAAACTACCGCCTCTGAAGCAGGCACTTGCAAGTCAGCAGTTCAAGTCGAGATATCTGGTGGGATTGATCAGGAGACAGAATATTAAATAATATAAACGCCAGGTCCGATAAAGAGAGTATATATCGAAACCCGGCGTTGAAAAATTTATAGATTAGTTATTCTTGGGTAAGTCTTTCATCATCTCATTAACATCTTTATTATTAAACTCATTCAAAAATTGATGAGCCTTTCTGGCAGTGCCAAATCCGATCAACGTAAAAATTACAATAATAGCAACCAAAACATAAGATACTATTTTTGTTGTTTCAGGATTTGTTTTAAGCGCTTCAACCAGACCGTTATAGATAAGCCACAACGAATAAATTGCAACTGCCAGACTGACGATCAGCCCTAAATAGAGGTTTATATGGCCTGCAAAACCAAATAATCTGCTAACAGGCATCATTACCATAACAGCCGCAGAAACTCTCAAATTAGCCTCGAAATCAGTACTTCCCTTGCATATCGATGAGATAACAAGTAATATTACGGCACAGATAAACAAACCGATAATAGCACCAATAATTGTCCAGATAAAAATCATTATCCCGATTGCGCCTCCAAAGAAGCCATTCGATACTGCACCGATTCTCAAAAGACTCCAGATGAATGCCAATGCCCCTGCAATTGCACCATAAATAACTGCTTTAATCAACGGTTCAGTCATACCCCCCGTTGTTTTCATAGTTGAGAAGTAAGCTTTCGGATTTACCAGGACATCTATGGATTCCTTAATAAATAGATTAAAATCAAAGGTACTGTCACTCATAATTGAAAGGATTAATAGGTTAATAATTAACGATCAATAAATTGAGAATTAAAAAACCAAATTAAAAAAAAAATCTTAAAATAGCCAGAGATTGAAAGAAAATCAATATAATTTATTCAAGATAAGTATATCCGTACAGACCTGAACGATAATTTGACAGAAATTCTTTACCCTCTTCAAGTGTTATTATACCTGCTTTTACCGATGTTGTGACCCATGATTCAACAGTCCGTACCATCTTCTTTGAGTTATACTGAACATATTCAAGCACTTCAGCTACAGTCTCTCCATCAATCACCTGATCGATCTTATAGCCGTCAGAGTCAACAGAGACATGAACGGCATTGGTGTCGCCGAACAAGTTGTGAAGGTCTCCCAGTATTTCCTGGTATGCACCAACAAGGAAGACTCCAAGATAATATGGCTCTTTCCCTCTCAGAGAGTGAACGGGCAGGTGGTGTGATGAATTGCGTGTTGAAATGAAATTGTCAATTTTTCCATCGGAATCGCATGTCATATCCTGAATTGTGGCATTGCGTAACGGTTCCTCATTAAGCCTGTGAATGGGCATAATCGGGAATATCTGATCAATTGCCCATGCATCGGGAAGTGATTGGAAGAGTGAAAAATTGCAAAAGTATTTGTCAGATAGTATTCGAGATATCTGTCGCAATTCTTCCGGTACATGTTTCGTTACGTTTGCCATCTGATAAACTTTCCGCGCGACAGACCAGAAAAGTCTTTCGATCTGGGCCCGTGTTTTGAGATCAATAAGCCCGAAACTAAATTTATCAAGAGCTTCTTCCCTTATCTGCTGGGCATCGTGCCATGTTTCAAGCATTCTCGACTGGTTAAAATTATCCCAAAGAAAGAAAAGTTCTTTTGCCAGTTCATGGTCATGTTCATTAAGATGATCCTCGACGTCCCATGATGGAAGTGTTGTTGTCTCAAGAACTTCAAAAATCAATACAGAATGATGGGCAGTAAGTGAACGTCCTGATTCGGTTATGATATTAGGATGAGGAATATTGTTTTTATTGCTCTCGTCTACAAAAGTACTTATAGAATCATTTACATACTCCTGAATGGAATAATTAACACTACTTTCACTATTTGAAGAGCCTGTACCATCATAATCAACGCCCAATCCTCCGCCGATGTCTACAAATTCCACATTGAAACCAAGTTTCCGGAGCTGAACATAGAACTGAGAAGCTTCACGTAATGCAATTTTTATTCTGCGTATTTTTGTGACCTGACTTCCAATATGAAAATGGATCAGCTTAACACAATCTCTCATCTTGTTTCTCTCGATGTAATCTAATGCTTCAAGTAATTCGCTTGAAGTCAGTCCGAATTTGCTGATATCTCCACCGGAATCTTCCCATTTCCCACTGCCAACGCTTGCAAGCTTTATCCTGATTCCAAGATTTGGCTTCACTTTCAGTCGTTTTGCTATCGATGTGATCAACTTCAGTTCATTAAGTTTCTCGACCACTAAAAATATTCTTTTGCCCATTTTCTGAGCGAGAAGTGCAAGCTCAATATAATCTTCATCTTTGTAACCATTGCAGATTATAAGGGACTCAGGATCGGTATTAATGGCAATCACTGCATGAAGTTCCGGCTTGGAACCTGCTTCCAGACCTATGTTGAATTTTTTCCCATGGCTAACAATCTCTTCAACAACAGGCCTCATCTGATTCACTTTTATCGGATAGATTATGAAGTTCTGGGCTTTGTAACCATATTCCTCTGAAGCCGATTTAAAACAATTCGAGATACTTATGATACGATCATCGAGAATATCGGGAAACCGTACGAGCACAGGTAATGATACATCAGATAAAATCAATTCATCTAGAAGCTCTTTTAGATCAACAGACATTCCGTTTCTTTGAGGAGTAACAAGTACATGTCCCTTCTCGTTTATTGAAAAATAATCAACTCCCCACCCTTTAATGTTATATAATTCAGCTGAATCTTCTACTCTCCATTTTCTCATTGTCAGATATGTTTCCTTGTTTTAAAGTGCCAAAGTTGAGAAAAAAATGTATTTTTTACAATGTTATTAAAATAACATGAAATATCATGGCAAAAACAGATCAATGTTTGAAACAGGGAACGGTCGCGAGCGTTCATTACATAGTAACCACTGATAAATTGTTTAAATTTGCATTTCAACATAGACAAATCAATATGAATCATTTAATTTCATTTAATACATATCTTGCCGGCCGATCGATATCGGTCACAGCAATTTTTTCGATTATTGTTCTGACTTTAATCCTAAAATCATCCGTTTTATACGGACAGGAATATGCCATAGGTGCTGACCTTTCTTTTCTTAAAGATGCTGAAGATAAAGGATTCCATTTTAAAGAGAACGATACAGTAAAACCCGGGTTATTGATTTTTAGGGAACATGGCTATAACTGGATAAGACTCAGGTTATTCCATACTCCTTCTGACCTCCCGAATAATCTTAATTATACATTAACATTGGCAAAGAAAGCAAAAGAGAACGGATTCAAATTTCTGCTCGATTATCACTTTTCAGATACCTGGGCTGATCCGGCGAAACAATTTACTCCTTCAGCATGGACTGGAATGTCTCATAATCAGCTGGTAAAAGCTGTTTTTGAATATGCGCGTGAGACAATTAAAGCCTTCAGGGAAGCCGGAGCTATGCCTGAAATGGTGCAAATTGGAAATGAGGTTATCAACGGAATGATGTGGCCAGATGGAAAAATTCCCTCTAACTGGGATAATTTTGCTGATCTGATAAAGGCAGGTATCAACGGAGTGAATGCCGGCTGCGACAGTATGAACCGACCAAAGATAATGATTCATATCGATCAGGGAGGAAACAGGAATAAAACAAAATATTTCTTTGATAAGCTTTTATCTTATGGAATTGATTTTGATTTTATCGGGCAATCGTATTATCCATGGTGGCATGGCAGTTTACTCGATTTACGCAGCAATATGATATTCATGGCAGAAACCTATAAAAAGCCGATAATACTTGTTGAAGTTGCATATTGCTCATCTCCAACCGAATATAAAGGCAAACCGGCTCCGTTTGAAGAATCACCTGAGGGACAGAAAGAGTTTTTGGAAGAGGTTAACCGGATAGTTATGAATACTCCAGGTAATCTTGGAGCTGGTATTTTCTGGTGGGAACCTGCGACTATGGGAGGTCGTTCAACCCGAGATTTTTTTGATGAAAACGGCAATGTCCTTCCAGTGATTACGGTATTTGATAAATTTACCAGGCATTAAATTTTAACGAACTCACCCCAGCCCCTCTCTGCTTCGCAAAGAGGGGTTACCTATTATGCACTCTCTCCCTTTCCTGATCTTTATTTAATTTCCGAGGTTTTCATATCAATTCTATCAAGAACCTTATAAACAGGGAAAGAATTATACCCCACCTCCCACTGAGGTACAAGATAACGGTCAAAAAAGTTCCAGAATACTAATCCATCATTAGACTGTGGCTCAAGCAAATATGCAGCCAGGTTTCCAAGCGGCTGAGCCGTTCTGACAACTATTGTACCTGCAGGGAAATCAACCTGACCACTTAAATACTTCCCGCTAATTGTGTTCGTATAATGACCCTGGTTTAGTCTTGTTGCTCCTTTAAGGTCGCTGATTTCAAATTGTTGAACTTCAATTTTAGAATCGGATGACAACTTTTCCATCTTAATTCCGTGGATCTTCATGAGATCAGTTATAGCCGGGTCGCTTGTAGTTAAAAGGTATGCAAAGGGAAATCTGACATTTTTTGTCGCATAGTAATCGATGTAATACGGCACAGTGACATCTTTCTGCCTTTCAGTTCTCCTGTAATTCTTCCATCCGTTGACATCGTTGTTAATCAGCTCTGCCTCATATGTTCTGATAGTGACTTTGTCAGGAGATGGCCGGACCTTGTACTCAATTGCAAAGGAATCTGAAACTGAAGGATTAGTACCGCGTGCAATTGTTCTCTTATCAACATCAAGTAACATGTCTTCGATTTCGGATTTATGGGAAGAAGTATACTCCAGCAGGGATTGTATCAGATAATAGCATCCCATGACCCTCGATTTGAAATCAGAATAGACGTAATTTTCATTTAGAATACCCAACCTGTTTCTCACACCGAAATAGTTGGTCATGTAACGGGGTTCTGAGGCATCAAGCACCCAACCCTGACCGGGATTCAGCATATCGAAAAACTCGCCATAGAAACAGTTCTCTGTTTTATACTTAACAGATAGTGTCTTTGACATTTCAGGCATCATTTTATCCCGCATATATCTTATTAAGGAATTGTCGCCGTCGGGGTTAACCATCCATGTAAACGTTGTTGGTTCCACATGATATGATCCGTCGGTTGTATGGCAATCCATAAATACAGCCGGGTCCCATGTGTTGAAAACGTTTGTTAATACTCCTCTCACTTCAGGAGATTCAGCTTTCATTGCATCGCGGTTCAGATCGAGGAACTGACCATTATACCTGACTCCGACGCCATTCACCGGACCATTCTGATAGGTTCTGTTAAGAGGGCTGATCTTCTCATTACCATC
>PLMC01000075.1 GCA_003141495.1 Bacteroidales bacterium | reverse complement strand
ACTCTCAGCAAAGAAGATTGCACTGCAACTGTGTAAGGTTGTGAAATCGTCTGACCCGATGTAATAGGGAAAGCCTTATCGACATAGGCATGAATGAGAAATGCAGGATCCATAAAAAGATGACGTGGAACCATATCAATGGCTCTAAGTACTTCTTCATCTGAGATTCCTTTCTTCCGTAACTCTGCCACAAGTTTTTTGCGTTTGCCTTTTGCTTCAAATGTATCTGTCATATGATCTACCGGATCAATTTTTTATTCCCGACAAAAGTAGAAAAAATGAAGAAGAGTCAATAGAAATTAGAAATTAGAAATTACGAATTAGGAATTAAATTATCGGCCACGAGCTATCATCTACCAGTTAAGCACTGCGAAATAATGTAACTACTCCAGTTTAAATTTGGCCAGAGGTTTATACACTGCTCCTGTTGGAAAAAGAATGCTTTCGTAAAGAATAACCTCATATACCGGAATTATTTGCATTTCAGAATTTTCAAATCGCTTAATTAGGATATTAAGGCTCTCCTTGTCATTAAGATGTTTTATACGTCCGATTGTCAGATGAGGATTAAATTTACGATCCTCCGTCTTAATATCCAAATCATTCAACCCACCCATAATAATATTATTCAGATGCATTAATTTTTCAGAATGTTCAATACCGGTCCAGATTATGCGAGGATCACTCAGATTTCTGAAAACACCCAATCCTTTAAGAATCAGTTCAAATTTCCCTGATCCACTACATTTCTCCTTTAGCATTGATCCGATGTTTTTTATTATTTTCTCCTCTGTATTCCCCAGGAAAGCGAGAGTAATATGGATATTATCCGGATTAATCCATTTGACTATATCTTTATTCAGGCCAGATTTTAACGACGAGACCATCGCCAAAAGAGGTTCTTCTGCCTCGACTTTCAATGCGATAAAAATGCGTTTCATATAATCAATTAAATTAACAGGTTTTAATTATAACCTGCCTGCGTCAATCTCCAGTATAATTGTTTCGATCAGAGAATCTTCACCGTACGGATCATATTCTTCTTTAAGGTTTGACCCGAAAATACGGGCTATCCCCTGCCAGAAAGCGGCGGCCAGCTTCCCCCGATAATCTTTTATAAGAGCGTACGATGTATTTTGTGTTTCCCTGTCAATAAGTTTAATGAGTAATCGGCCCTGCGTAATTGTCATATCACGAATGTCGCCTTCATAATTTGCAAAAACATCCTTTTCCACCTTTTTCAAATAGTCTTTACGTTCCTTATCACTCCTAATATTACTTAATTCCTCGTCAACTTTACTTAACCTGTTCCTCACAATTAATGCATAAGGATAAACTTTCTTTAGGTTATAGACTAGTCTTTCGTATTTACGGAAATCGCTTTTTCTGGGAAATTGCGGATGCGCATAAACAGTCACTTCTTTAATTTCAACTTCCGGCAGTGTAACGCCATCTCTATTCACTTTCTGAAGCAGGTAAGATTTTCCCGGAAGAGAATCAGTCCGCTGTTTTAATGAATCGATCTGTCCTGTGGAATCAGCGACATAAATAAAGAATACCAGTATTGCAATTATCAGTTTCACAAACAGATTTTCTGCAAATGTATCAAATTCCGGGCCACATCTTATTATCACCTGAGGCGCTTTTATATATACGAAAACCGGGAAAACACTGATTCCGGTTTGTATTGATTCGTTTAAAAGGTAAATTTGTTAAAAGTATTTTTATGACATTCTCTGCTGAAGATCTCGAGGATCAAAAGAAATTCAGACTTTTCCTTAGGATTCCTTACACGAACCTGATTCAATTCGTATTTGAATATTTAAAGAAAAAATCAGGACTTATGTTTCTCTACTGGTTTCTATGTCTTCTGTTTCTGTGCTTTACTTTAATTATTAGGATAAGAGTTTCCGGAAACTTCCCGACAGCTCATATTATTCTGCACTCTTTCATTGGGATGATTGTTCTGCCTTTAATCTGCATTCCGTTGCATGAACTGTTGCACGTTATCCCTTATTACCTTTCCGGAGCAAAAAATATCAGGGTGGGAATGGATCTTAAACAATACCTCTTTTATGTAACTGCTCACAGGTATGTTGCCACACCGTTTCAGTTCAGGATTGTGGCATGGACTCCTTTTCTTATTATCAGTATAGGATTGGTATTTCTTGTCTTTCTTCTTCCCGGCTTGTGGAAATGGAGCCTTTCGCTCTTTCTGTTCGTCCATGCAACTATGTGCGCGGGTGATTTTGCGTTGCTGAATCTATACCATCTGAACGGAGATAAAAAGATCTACACCTGGGATGATGTTGATAAAAAAGAAGCATACTTTTATGAAGAACTAAGTTGAAGAGTTGAAGTGTGGATTTAATTAAAAATTCAACCCTTCAACACATTCAACACTTCAACCTTCCTTAAAACTTTTCTTTAGCAAGTTTCAGTATATCATCATCTTTAATGACAGGTCTGATCCTGAAAGAGTATTCATACTTTTTATCAAGTAACCGGTATTTTGGATGAATAAGTGCTCCCCATGAATTATCACCTCCCACACCCATTTGACCTAAATCAACATTCAGGTTAACCATGTCACGCGGTTTAACATCAATTGTATGAGTATTTGCGGTTTTCGCATCTTTCCTGTATTCTGATAATTTCCCGGGAGATTCAAAATCATCATGAATATTATTGAGTGCGGCAAAACAGATTAACGGATCTCCGGTCACAAGTATCCCAATNNGCGCTTTCGTAAAGGCCGACATCGGCTGAAGTTTTCCTGTCAACATAATTCTCATGAGGTCCTCGTCCGAGCCATTTAAGATTTGTAAATTCCCCGGGAAGTTGCATTTGCATTCCCATTCTCGGAATCTCCGGAATTTTATCGGAAATTTTTGAAAACTGGTTTTTAATCACCACATCTGCAGATCCATATATGGTAAATGTTGTAGCATAGCCGGCAATCTTCTTACCACTTGTATCCGGAATATCATAATTAAAGGTTACCACTACCTTTCCTAATTCAGGCTGACTGATGTTCGCTTTGGTAACCATCGTCCTTTCCCCCGCTTTTTTCCATGACTTTAATAACTTATCCATATTGTAGCCGTAGTCGTTATCGGTTGGTGGTCTCCAGAAATCAGGTTCCGGACCTTTTTTGAAAATCTCTTTCCCTTTATAATTATAAGAAGTCAGTCTGCCATTAACCAGGTCAAAAACAATCTTCATATCAACGCCGCTTACTTCCAGTTTCTTATCAATAGTGTTAGTCTGAAGAACAGCAAGTTTATCGTCTTTCAGAATTACAGGCTTTGCTTCGACAGGCAGTTTAAATTGGGCAGTTGCATAAACGTGATCTTCAGGTACATAATTCCATTCATCACTTCTTGAAAACCTCATATTAAGAAAATATTCAGCTCCGGGCACAGGATCTATCTTCTTAAAAGGTAAAAGGAAAGCAATTTCAGCTTTTGGCCTGAAATCGGGCATCGGTATCTTTCCTGATTGTACAACTTTCCCATCTGATACAATCTCCCAATCAAAATTAAATTCCGAAAGATTGGTAAAATCATATTTGTTTTTAATCTTAATCATTCCTTTGGCCAGATCAACAGGCTCAAAACCAATATATTGATAGACTTTATTTACTTCCGACAAACCCGGATGCGGTGTCCTGTCTGGCCAGACCAGCCCGTTTATGTTGAAGTTGCCATCACTTGGGGTACCATATTCGCCATAGTCACCGCCATATGTCCAGTATTTTTCACCATTTTCATTTGTCTTTAGAAATCCCTGGTCAACCCAATCCCATATAAAACCTCCCTGCAGTTTTGGGTATTTTTCTATGACATCCCAATAATCCTGCAAGTTACCCGTTGAATTCCCCATTGCGTGAGCATACTCAACCATAATCATTGGTCTGTCATTCCTGGTGTTTTTTGCATAAGCTTCCAGTCCTTCAATGGGTTCATACATATTGCCCCAGATGTCGGTATGCCTTTCAGGAGTGTTAGTGCTCTTCTCAGCACGTTCGTACTGGACAGGTCGAGTGACATCCCTTTTCTTCATCCATTTGTAGCCATTAAGGAAATTATGACCGTCACCAGCCTCGTTACCCATTGACCATATTATAATTGACGGATGATTTTTGTCTCTTTCAAGCATTCGTTGCATCCTGTCGAGATGCGCCGCAGCCCACTCGGGTTTGTCTGCTAA
>PLMC01000095.1:50289-55208 GCA_003141495.1 Bacteroidales bacterium | reverse complement strand
AAAGAAAAAGGTTACATTTTGAATTATTAAAACAGGATAGAAAATGGCAAAGAAGGCTAAAGGTAACAGACAACAGGTAATTCTGGAATGTACCGAACATAAAGAAAGCGGAAAACCGGGAACATCAAGATATATTACAACAAAAAACAGGAAGAATACTCCTGATCGTCTTGAAAGGATGAAATATAATCCCATCCTTAAGAAACACACACTTCACAGAGAAATCAAGTAAATAAGTTTAAACCATGGCAAAGAAAGTTGTTGCAGCGCTTAAAACAGGAGCTGGGAAGGCATTTACAAAATGCATAAAAATGACCAAATCAGAAAAATCCGGAGCTTATCTGTTTAAAGAAGAGATCGTTCATAATGATCACATTAAAGATTTTTTTACAAAGAAGTAACCGCATTTATTAATTATAAGATATTCATGGCTTTCTTCTTAGCGGGAGGAAGCTTTTTTTATATTTGCTTCTCAAATTAATCATTATCTGATGGCTTTGCTGGGATTTCTTGGGAAAGATAAAAAAGAGAGCCTCAATAAAGGCCTCGAAAAAACTAAGGAGAGCGTTTTCCATAAGCTTACAAGAGCTGTAGCAGGAAAATCAAAAGTTGATGATGAAGTCCTTGATAACCTAGAGGAAGTTCTTGTATCATCTGATGTTGGCGTAACTACAACTCTGAGTATAATAGAACGGATCGAAGCCAGAGTTGCTAAAGATAAATATCTGAATACAAGCGAATTAAATGAAATACTCAAAGAAGAGATAGTTGCACTGCTTGAAAAAAATAAAAATGATTCAGAATCAGATTTCTCTCTGACGTTAAAAAATGTTCCTTATGTAATCATGGTTGTAGGAGTCAATGGTGCAGGTAAAACAACTACAATTGCAAAACTTGCCTATCAGTTCAAATTAGCCGGTAAAAAAGTCCTTATAGGGGCTGCAGATACTTTCAGGGCAGCAGCTATTGATCAGCTTCAGATATGGGCCGACAGGGTAGGAGTTCCGGTTGTTAAGCAACAGATGGGATCTGACCCGGCTTCAGTAGCATTTGACACTCTCAGATCAGCTGTATCATCACATACAGATGTTGTTATTATCGATACGGCAGGACGGCTTCACAACAAGATTAACCTTATGTCGGAGCTCTCTAAGATAAAAAGGGTTATGGAAAAAGTTATACCGGAAGCTCCTCATGAAGTTCTTCTGGTACTTGATGGATCTACCGGACAAAATGCGTTTGAGCAGGCCAAACAGTTCATATCAGCAACTGATGTAACTGCCATGGCAATTACAAAACTGGACGGTACGGCAAAAGGAGGGGTGGTAATAGGCATCTCCGATCAATTTAAAATACCGGTGAAATACATTGGTATCGGTGAAAAACTTGAAGACCTCTTAATATTCAACAGGTTTGATTTTGTCGATTCTCTGTTTAGTTCAAAATAAAGAGCAATGGCCCCCTCCCGCTTCGCGGGATCCCCCTAAATGGGGACTAATACTCTCTATTTAAAAGAGTCTTCAAAATGTTAATAAATTAACCCCCTTTTGGGGGGCAGGGGGCAAAATCAATGAAAAAATCATTAGATTTCATGAAATCCAAAAAAATAAATATCGTAACTCTTGGCTGTTCCAAGAATGTTGTCGATTCGGAAAAGCTTCTTAAGCAGCTAAATGCCGGAGGCTTCGAAGTTTCTTACAATTCTGATGATTTTAAAGCTGGGACTGTCATTATTAATACATGTGGTTTTATAAATGATGCAAAAGAAGAGAGTGTTGACACTATTCTAAGGTTTGTAAAGGCTCAAAAGTCAGGGAAAATTGATAATTTATATGTAATGGGTTGCTTATCTGAAAGATATGCCGATGCCCTCAAACACGAAATACCTGAAGTTAAGAAATATTTCGGTGTAAATAACATGAGTGATGTCTTAAATGAACTTGGATTAAATTTAAGAAAAGATCTCCTGACTGAAAGAACGCTGACTGGTCCCGAACATTATGCATATCTCAAAATCTCTGAAGGCTGTGACCGTACATGTGCTTTCTGTGCAATACCCTCCATACGGGGAAAATATATCTCACGACCCATCGATGAACTTATAACAGAAGCCACTCAATTGGCCATTAACGGAGTTAAAGAATTAATACTGATTGCCCAGGACCTCAGTTATTACGGACTTGATCTTTACAGGAAACAGGCGCTGGTTGACCTTATCAGGGAATTGCTGAAAATTGAATCATTTGAATGGATCAGGTTACATTATCTGTACCCTGCTAATTTTCCTATGGATCTGATTCCTATGATCAAAGACAATTCCAGGATCTGCCGCTATATTGATATTCCTATTCAACATATTACTGATAATATGCTGGGTCTGATGAGAAGGTCTCATAACAGGAATGAAACCATTGCAATCCTTAATACAATACGTAAAGAGATCCCCGATGCAGTTATAAGAACGACTCTTATTGCCGGACATCCTGGGGAAACTGAGAAGGATTTTCTCGAGCTCAAAGAATTTATTGCAAATTTCAAATTTGACAGGCTCGGTGTCTTTGCCTATTCACATGAGGAGGATACCTACTCATATAAAGAATATGAAGATGAAATTTCCGAAGATATAAAACAATTAAGAGTTGCAGAGCTTATGGAGTTACAACAAAATATTTCTGTGGAATTGAATGAATCTTATGTTGGTAAGGTATACAAAGTTATTATCGACAGAAAGGAGGGTGAGTTCTTCATAGGCAGAACAGAATTCGACAGTCCCGAAGTTGATCAGGAAGTTCTTATTGCAGATCAGTATAATCTTAAAACAGGTGAATTTTATCAAATCCTTATAATACAATCAATTGAGTTTGATTTGTATGGAACTCCGGTTTGATCTCTCAGTGGCTCTCTGTGGACCCTCTGTGTCTCTCTGTGTAACAAAAATAAGAACTTTCACAGAGAAGCACAGAGTTACACAGAGTAATGAAAATTAAAAAAGCTGTCAAAAATTGACAGCCTCTTATTATTTATGTTGGAGTATCCGATTTTTCCGGAAGCGCTATCTTTTTCTTCTGAATTTTAATCTTTATTTCCGATTTGGCACTATTAAACCCTACGTTTATAGTATCACCTTCCTTAAGGTTTGCCTTAATAAGAACTTCCGCCATCGGATCCTCAAGATACTTCTGAATTGCACGTTTAAGCGGCCGGGCACCAAAGTTTGCATCAAAACCTCTTTCGGCAATAAAATCACGGGCAGCAGATGCTATCTTTAATTGATAGCCAAGCGATTTGACCCTGTCATAAAGACCTCTCAGCTCAAGATCGATAATTTTATTGATCTGTTCCTTTCCTAATGAATTGAACATGATTACATCATCTATTCTATTCAGAAATTCCGGCGCAAATGTTTTCTGTAGAGCTTTTTGCAGAATACTTTTCGTTTGTTCATCCCTCGAAGCCTTCTTGGCATTGGTGTCAAAGCCCATGCCATGACCGAATTCATTTATTTGCCTGGTTCCGATATTTGAGGTCAGAATAACTATTGTGTTTCTGAAATCAACCCGTCTTCCGAGGCTGTCAGTCAATTGTCCTTCATCAAGCACCTGGAGCATTATATGAAATACATCGGGATGAGCCTTTTCTATTTCATCCATGAGGACAACGGAATATGGTTTTCTCCGTACTTTTTCGGTAAGCTGGCCACCCTCTTCATAACCAACATACCCGGGAGGAGCTCCAACAAGGCGGGAGACAGAGAATTTTTCCATATACTCGCTCATATCTATCCTGACCAGATTATCAGTTGTGTCAAAAAGAAATTTCGCAAGTACTTTTGCCAGCTGAGTTTTTCCAACACCCGTAGGGCCAAGGAATATGAACGTTCCAATCGGTTTATTCGGATCTTTAAGACCGGCCCGGTTCCTTTGTATTGATTTAACTACCTTTTGTATAGCCTCATCCTGGCCAATAACACTTCCTTTAAGTTCATCAGCCATATTCAGTAAACGGGTACCTTCTGTCTGGGCTATCCTTTGAACAGGTACACCAGTCATCATAGCAACAACTTCGGCAACCTTGTCAGCATCAACTGTCTCGCGGTTCACGGCAAGTTCCTTTTCCCACTTTTTCTTCTCCTGTTCAATCAGATCGAGCAGGTCCTTTTCCCGATCGCGGAAACTTGCAGCTTTCTCGAAATTCTGATTCTTCACTGCCATCATCTTTTCCTTTTTGGTATCTTCAAGTTGTTTCTCAAGCGAAAGGATTTTTTCAGGCACTACAATATTCGATATATGAACTCTTGAACCTGATTCATCGAGAGCATCAATTGCCTTGTCGGGAAGATGGCGGTCTGAAATATAACGGTTGGTGAGTTTTACGCAGGCATCGATAGCATCATCGGTATAAATGACATTATGATGTTCTTCGTACCTCTCCTTAATATTATGCAAAATATGAATAGTCTCTTCAATTGATGTAGGCTCAACAATTACTTTCTGGAACCTTCTCTCGAGAGCACCGTCTTTCTCAATATGCTGACGGTATTCGTCCAGTGTTGTGGCACCGATGCATTGAATTTCACCGCGCGCAAGAGCAGGTTTCAGCATATTAGCCGCATCCAGGGAACCTGTTGCTCCACCTGCACCAACAATTGTGTGAATCTCATCAATGAATAGAATAATATTATCATTTTTTGAGAGTTCATTCAGTATTGCTTTCATTCTTTCCTCAAATTGCCCACGATATTTTGTTCCGGCAACAATTGAAGCAAGGTCAAGAGCAACTACCCGTTTATTAAAAAGTACTCTTGAAACATTCTTTTTAATAATCCTCAGAGCAAGTCCTTCAGCAATTGCAGATTTTCCAACTCCGGGTTCACCGATTAAGACAGGATTATTTTTTTTCCTTCTCGACAATATCTGAGC
>PLMC01000095.1:0-50240 GCA_003141495.1 Bacteroidales bacterium | reverse complement strand
TGTTACCAAAGCATTTTCATCTTTAAGAATTGCCAGTAACAGATGTTCAGTATCAATTGTACTACTTTTGAGAGCTTTAGCTTCAAGATAAACAAGTTTAAGTATTCGCTCCGTGCTTCTTAAAAGCGGGATAACTTCATGGTCAGCTACAGGTACAGGGCTTTCAACCTTTATGCTCTTTTCAAGAGATCCTTTAAGAACCATAAGATCAATTCCCTGGTTCATGAGGATTTCAATGGCCACGCTTTCTCCATCTCTGAGTATACCAAGAAAAAGATGTTCGGGACTTATATGGCTGTTTCCCAGTCTTATAGCTTCTTCCTTGGAATAACCCAGAATGTCCTTTACCCTTTGTGAAAATTGTGAATCCATATTTTAATATATCAAATTACAAATTTAATAAAACCTAACCGACATTCTGTCAGATTATAATTGACAAAAGTACGCATAACTACAAATTCAAAGTTAAATTATGCATAATATCTATATGACAATTTTCGTGCCCATTTATGAACAATGAATGTTAAAAATTCACTGCTTCAGAAGCTCTAAAGTAACCAAATTTTGATTACTTTCGTAAATCTAAACCCCGGCTTCGAGGTTTATTTGTAAATACTTAATTAATAATCTGTTATGTCAGAGAGAGAGAGAATCATAAAGGTTAATATCGAGGAGGAGATGAAGTCTGCATATATCGACTATTCGATGTCAGTTATAGTGCAGAGAGCGTTACCTGATGTGAGAGATGGTCTCAAACCAGTCCATCGGAGGGTGCTTTTTGGAATGTCAGAACTGGGAGTCTTTTCTAATAAGCCTTACAAAAAATCAGCAAGAATAGTGGGAGAGGTGCTGGGGAAATTTCATCCTCATGGTGACTCTTCAGTGTACGAGGCCATGGTTAGAATGGCTCAGGATTGGTCTTTAAGATACCCCCTGGTTGATGGCCAGGGCAACTTTGGTTCAGTTGATGGCGATAGTCCTGCCGCCATGAGATACACTGAAGCAAGGCTTAAAAAAATTGCCGAGGAAATTCTGGCAGATATTGACAAAGGTACAGTTGATTTTCAACCCAACTTCGATGATTCGCTTACTGAACCTTCCGTCATGCCTACGAGAATTCCCCAACTTCTGGTGAATGGCGCCTCGGGTATAGCAGTTGGAATGGCAACCAATATGCCGCCTCATAACATTTCTGAAGTAATTGATGCCACAATAGCTTACATAGATAACAATGATATCACTACTGAAGAAATATTACATTTTATAAAGGGTCCGGATTTCCCGACCGGAGGGATTATTTATGGTGAACAGGGAATAAGAGATGCTCTTGAGACCGGCAGAGGCAGGGTAGTTATACGGGCTAAGACAGAAATTGAATTAACGCATTCCGGCAGGGAATGTATTATCGTTAATGAGATTCCCTATATGGTCAATAAGGCCGAAATGATCCGAAAAATAGCAGATCTGATAAATGAGAAAAAGCTCGAAGGGATATCATATATTAATGATGAGTCGGATCGCAACGGGATGAGAATTGTAATTATCCTTAAGAAAGATGCCAGTGCAAATGTTGTCCTGAATAACCTGTATAAGTTTTCTTCACTTCAGACATCTTTTAGTGTTAATAATATTGCCCTCGTGAAAGGTCGTCCTAAAACACTAAATACCAGGGATCTAATTCATTATTTTGTTAAGCATCGTCATGAAATAGTCATAAGAAGAACAAAATTTGATCTAGATCAGGCTGAGAAACGGGCTCATATACTTGAAGGATTAATTATTGCCAGTGATCACATCGATGAAGTAATAGCAATAATTAGAGCATCACAGACTCCTGATATGGCCAGAGAAAAACTTATAGAACGATTCGGTCTGTCTGAGATTCAATCAAGAGCTATTGTGGAAATGCGTCTGCGTCAGCTTACAGGGTTGGAACAGGAGAAGCTCCGAGCAGAATATAAGGAGATAATGGAATTGATTGAATACCTTAAAGGCGTTCTGGCAAATATTGATCTTCAAATGAAAATTATCAAAGATGAACTTCTTGAAATTAAAGAAAAATATGGAGATAAGAGACGTACTCTAATAATTCCGAATGCTGAAGAATTTAATCCCGAAGATTTTTATGCTGATGACGAAATGGTGATTACTATTTCTCATATGGGTTATATTAAAAGAACACCATTAACCGAGTTCAGGAGGCAAAACAGGGGTGGAACAGGCGCTAAAGGCGGCGCTACCAGGGATGAGGATTTTATCGAACACCTTTATATTGCCACAATGCATAATACGATGCTCTTTTTTACAAGAAACGGGAAATGTTACTGGCTAAAGGTTTACGCTATTCCCGAAGGTTCAAGAACTTCAAAAGGAAGGGCTATGCAAAACCTTATTAACATTGAACCGGATGACAATGTCAGAGCATTTATTAATGTTAAAAACCTTAATGATGAGGAATATATTAATAATAATTTCATTGTGCTCTGCACTACCAAAGGAATTATTAAGAAGACTTCCCTTGAAGCATACTCACGACCCAGAATTAACGGGGTTAATGCAATTACAGTAAGAGAGGGAGATGAACTTCTTGAAGCCAGAATGACTAACGGGCAGCATCATATTATGCTCGCTGTTAAATCGGGACGTGCAATTCGGTTTCCCGAAGCATCAGTCAGGCCGATGGGCAGGACAGCCTCCGGAGTAAGAGGCATCAGACTGGCAAGCGAAAAGACTGATATTGTAATCGGAATGATAACAGTTGAGAACAAAGAAAAAGATATTCTGGTTGTTTCTGAAAAAGGATACGGAAAAAGATCAGATATAGATGGTTACAGAATCACAAACAGAGGAGGAAAAGGAGTAAAAACAATTAATGTAACTGAAAAAACAGGCGCACTTATTGCATTGAAAGATGTGACTGATAATCACGATCTTATGATCATTACACAATTTGGAAATATACTCAGAAGTCCGGTATCGGCATTAAGAGTTATGGGAAGGGCAACTCAGGGTGTCAGACTGATCAATCTGAAAGAAAATGATATTATAGCTTCTGTAGCATGCGTACTGGTTAATGAGGAAGAAGAAAACGGCGAACAAATCATTTCTGAAGAAAATGATAATATTCACAAGGAAAATGGTAAAGAATTTGATGTTTAATAAGTAATGTTATAAATTTGGGAAATTTTTAAAGGAGAAATAAATTAAAACTATAATCATGAAAAAGCTTTTTCTGCTGATAGCAGCCATTGGAATTTCTTATGTAGCAATGCCTCAGAAGGCCAAGGTTTCAAGCGCACAGAATTATATTGATCAGGGCATTCTTGATAAAGCAAAAGAGAATATTGATCAGGCGCTCCTAGATGAAAAATCGAAGGATTGGTTTAACACCTATTTTGTTAAAGGACAACTCTGTCAGGCTTCATTTAAATCTGACAATCCCAAGTACAAAGCTCTTTACGCTGATCCTCTTGCAGAAGCATTTACTGCATATCAGAAAGCCTTAGAACTGGATCCAAAGGGTTCAATAAAAAAGAAAATGATTACCAGCTCAGTGTATGCCTCACTGGCTATTAACTATTATTCTCAGGGTAGTGCCCGATTTGAAGCAAAAGATTATGCAGGAGCCCTTCAATCATTTGAGGCACAGATTAAAATTTCTGAAAATGAAATGTATGTGGGAGCAGTTGATACCGGAATGTATTATAATGCCGGTCTGGCTGCAATTAATTCATCTAAATATAAAGAGGCAATTAAATACTTTGAGAAATGTGCTGAAATGAAATACCTTGGAATTACACCTTATTTTAATATGTCAGAGGCATATCTTTCTTTAGGTGATACAGTGAATGCAGAATCAGTTCTGACAGGACTTAACAGTAAATTTCCAAATGATAAAAACCTTACTCTTCAGTTAATTGATCTCTATATTAAAAGTAATAAAAACGATGAGGCGCTGAAATATATCAAAGTTGCAAAGGAAGCTGATCCGAAAAACTCCAGTTTGTATCTTGCAGAAGGTATTATCTACTTAAATGAAAACAGATATGATGATGCAATACCTGAACTTACCAAAGCAGTTGAGATGAAAGGGGATTTATACGATTCTCAATATGGACTTGGCGCTGCTTATATTAACAAAGCAGCTGATATGTTTAAAAAGGCCAATGATATTATGGATGTAAAACAATACAGTGATGCAGTTGAGCAGGCAAACATAGTTTATGCGAAAGCACTTCCATATTTGGAAAAAGCACATGAACTCAAACCCGACGATATTTACGCAATGGAAAGCCTACAGTCTATTTACTACAGGCTTAAAATTAAAGATCCATCATATGGCCCGAAATACGATGCTATGAAAGCTAAAGTTGACGCCGCCAAGAATAAGTAATTAACGTTATACATTTTAACTCGATGAGAAGAGGGATGTAATTTACATCCCTTTTTTATTTCTGCTAAATATTGATCCTCAGGAAATTTTCACTTTGTTTAGTCTTTAATTAAAACCAGATTGTTATAGAAAATTGTGTTGAATAAGAATTACCTTGACAGGATCAGTAGGCTGGAAGTCTATTGTAACAGATCTGATTGGCTACAATGTAAATAATTCTATTTTACATAATATTAATTATAGGCTTTATATGAGAATTTCCGCTCAGCTTGCTGATTGACATAAAATCAGATATAGCGACGAGGCGCAGCCGAGTCCTATATCGGTAATGATTTTATGTCAAAGGAAATTCTCTATTCCTTTAAGTATACCACTTGTAGATTGACAACTATATTTAAGATAAAAGACAAAAGTCACAAGACAAAAGTATTTTGTATTGACAGGATTAGTAATGCTAAATAAATCGATAAAAAATTTTCCTATTTATGAATCACCACTTTTATCTTTTTACTTTGATCTTTTGTCTTCCTTCATTGTCATTCCCTACCCTTCTTAAAAAATATATCATTATATTATGTCAAATAGAATCGACCCAAAATATTTGGTAACCAGTAACTAGCACCTGGCAACCTGTTATGGCTTATTTTAATGTTCCCAGTATATCTTTCAATAACCCGTTGGTATCCATGCCTCCTTTTGATGTCGGTGAGTATCCCAGAACTACTACAACCAATTTCTGAGTAGGCAGAATGTAAATATGTTGCCCGTCATGCCCGTCACAGGCAAACATATCTTCCGGCACCGAAGGTAAACTTCTCCCTTTGTTAAGCCAGAAGAAAGAACCGTATATCCCTTTACTGGCTGAAGCAACCGTAGTTGTGTATTTCACCCAGCCTTCAGGTAAGATCCTTTCCCCGTTAAAAACTCCGTCATTCTCGAACAACAACCCGAATCTGGCGTAATCACGGGCTGTGGCATAAAGATATGACGATCCAATCCTCGTGCCGGCCGGATCAACTTCAAGCACAGCATCAGGCGCACCAATCTTGTTAAAAAGCTGATTATTGGCAAAAACATAATATAAAGAATCATTACTGAATTTTTTGCGAAGCAGATAACTGACAATATTAGTAGCCCCTGATGAATAATACCAGTGAGTGCCTTCAGGATATGCCATCGGACGATCCATTGCAAAATGACCCATATCGCTTTCACAATGAAGCATTAGGGTAACATCTGACCGGTTTCCATAATCTTCATTCCACTTCAGACCGCTCTGCATCTGCATCAGGTTATTCAGCGTTATTTTACTCCTTTCATCATTTTTCCATTCATCGAGGCCTGTAGGTTGCATTATATCCACTTTACCCTGTTTAACCAGAATTCCAACCATAGCATTTACAAAGCTTTTTGCCATTGACCAGCTGAGGAATCTGGTTTTTTGATTGAATTGAGGCTTATATGCTTCAGCAACCGGGACACCCTTATGAACTACCACAAATGCAAATGCGTCCCCTTTATAGGCATTGTCTGTTATTAATTTCCTTGCTATATTATTAAGTTTTATCGTATCAATGCCGGTATTCTTACCTGGCAAAATATTACCTAGAGGCCATTTTATGACATCTTGCGAATATCCGGGCTCAACTCCGGACGGATATCGTGATTTACGCAGATTTTCTTCCGAAATACCTCTTAAAAGCGTCACTCCGAATCCGGGTCTGTAAATGGCTTTCGATTTTCCCCAGAGAAAGTGGCTGGTTACGCTCTTCTCGTCATAGTTTACACGATTTTTTGTATATTTTATAAATGAAAAGTTTAAGTCAATTGCTTCCACGTCTTCCGGCTTCCTGTTTGACAGAAAGACATCCGAACAAAGGTTCTTTGCAGCGTAACCGGTTATTATAGGAAGCAAACTGTTAAGATATATTGCAAAACTTATAATAGCTGCTCCAAGAAGTATCAGTACTCCGTAAAAAATTCTTTTCCTTATCATTATGTTTAGATTTTACTGATTCCTATTCCAGGGATTTCTGGTAATACTATTTTCCCATCTTTAATTAAGATTCCTTTAAAAACATCATTATCAATCAGAAGATTCCCGTCAAGATCTGCCCAATCAACCAGCGGGGAAAGTTGGGCTGCGGCTGTCACTGCACATGATGTTTCTGTCATGCAACCGATCATCACCCTCATATCAAGCGCCCTTGCCATCTTTATCATAATATATGCTGAATGAAGCCCCCCACACTTCATAAGCTTGATATTAATTCCACTGTAGACTCCTTGCACCTTTTTGAAATCACCGATTGTCTGAAAAGCCTCATCAGCTATAATTGGTAACGGACTATTTTCCGTAAGCCAGGCAGTATCGTCAACTGAGGTTTTCGGCATTGGTTGTTCAATAAATACAACACCCTTTTCTTTAAGCCATTGCGCCATTTCAAGCGCCATTTTTTTGTCTTTCCATCCCTGGTTAATATCGACGCAAATTGGCTTATTGGTTTCACTTCTCACTGTCTCTATCATCTCCTTATCATTTCCCTGACCTAGTTTTACTTTCAGAATTCTGTAAGGAGCTGCCTCACGAACCTTTGATCTGACTACATCCGGTTTATCTATACCAATAGTAAATGAAGTATTTGGAGTTTTGTCAGGATTAAGCCCCCAGACTTTATACCAGGGTTGTTTCATAATCTTTCCTATGAGGTCATGAAGGGCAATATCAACCGAGGCCTTTGCAGCATAGTTTCCCGGAGCAAGCTGATCAACATAAGCAAGTATATCCTCCATCAGGAAAGGGCTTTCAAAACGGGTAAGATCAACCATGTTTAAAAAGGCAGTGGCTGTTATATGACTTTCGCCCAGATATGGTGGCATAGATGCTTCACCGTAACCGATGATATTATCAAATTCAAGTTCCGTGAGCATTATCGGAGTTGTACTTCTCGATCCTTCAGCTATTGTAAAAACATGTTTCAAATTCAGTTCATACGGCTTAAAACGCAGGATCAGTCCTGAACTTTTCCCGGATTTTATGTCAATTCCCGTCAGTTCTTTATTGCTGAATGTCAGATATGAAAAACCTGCACTTCCAGCGAGTATTCCACAATCTGTCAGAAATTTTCTTCTAGAGCTCATAACAGTTATTTTTTTGTCTTCAATACCATGAATGTTTAAAAACGGGTACAATTCCCGGATCATTTTCGACGCCTATGATTTTTTTTGCAAACAGAAGAGAATTTGTTCTTTTTCTGTTATAATTGGTTTGTGTTGAATCAAGGCTGTTTATCATAACTCTTCCTGATGAATTAATGTACTCCATGTTTCCCAGATATATGGCAACATGTGTAACACGCTGTTTCCCATTTACTTTTGAACCAAAAAATAACAGGTCTCCTTTTTCTAATCGGCTGTATCCATTTGAAATGTCAACTATCGATCCATGAAGTGCCTGCAGTGATGCGTCTCTTTGCAGAATCAATCCGTTCATAAAATAAACTGACTGTACAAAACCACTGCAATCTACTGCTTTTGCTGAAGAACCGCCCCATAAATAAGGCAGCCCCAGGAATGTTTTGGCAACACTACAGATACTTTCTTCCGTACATGGAGTAACCAGTTTCCAATCATTGAAGTTCATAACCTTTTGTTTCTCAATAAATCCTGTGCGTCCGTCAGGTAATTCCACACTGAAATAACCTTTAAGTTCTCCAGTCTTTTTCATTATGCACCCTCCTACCAAATCGCCTTCAACGCCTGAATTATCCGATGGATTGTCATGCAGCCAGCCGGAGTTAACCAAATATATTACTCTATCTGAGTTATTCCAGGTTTTCATTTCCATTTTGTTCAAAAGCGTTAGAGAAGATACTTCTGTCCAGGAGATATAGTTATCAGGAGTTTGTATCTGGACCCATGAGTTTTTGTTTTTCAGTATTAAAACCGGTGTGCCAAGTTTGGCCTGAGACACCAATTCTGATGTATGATCCGGCTCCTTTCTAAGGTTTATAACACTCAAAGTAACCAATCCCAGTGATTTCTTATTAATAGCAGTATCAGGTGAAATTATAATACTGTCAACTAATGTTTTACCCCGGTTATATAAAGTTTTAATTATCTCTTTTTTTGCATCAGGATTAGTAGTTTCACCTCTCAGAATTAAGGTTCCTTTTTCACCGGATTCTAATTTAATATTGCAAATTCCGACCCTGGGATCAGGTACAAATCGGGCTGCAATCAGATCAATTTCCACTTGAAGTTTTTTATCATTGTAGGTACGACAGCTGCATAATATAAAAAGAATTCCGGGAATAAAAACTAAACCCTTAAACAGCCATCTGAATCCCGCGTTTTTCATTTTTTGAAATTATTTATAACCTAATGTTGCATATCCTACCCAGTGACAATTTGTTGCGATAGCTGTCCTGCCCATTCCTATATCGTCAACAGGAATATGTGGCGATGTTATACTTGTCGAATATCCGATCAGCTCACCTGATAAAGGGTTGCTATCATTTAGATAATATGAAGTATATAAAGCCAACGGAACGCTATACCTTCCGCACCAGGTCCATTTATATTCCCTGAAGTTTTCNNATTATCACTGACTCATGTTCACGTGCTTTAATATTTCCCTGTTCATCACAACCAAAATAAGCCCTGTCGATTCCACCCCAATCTTCGTTACCATAATGAACAGCGTCAGTAGTAACAACAACTGCAAAATCAGTTCCCCACTCCCACTTATGTATCTTTGCAACAGTCCTGATTGCTTCTGCTAAAGCTTTTCCACATACCTCCATCCTGTCCGGACTCATTGCTGGCACAAGAATTGGCACAATGACAATATTTCTGTTGAAATACTGTAGAAATGGAATCATTGCCTCCACAGAATGTTCAACTTTCTGAAGTGTATCATTCACGATGGCAAATTTTCCGGCCAACAGAGCATATATCTCTTCCCTCGCAGGAGAAACAGCTATTTTTTTCCATGGACCTTTCCAGTAATTATAGCTGTCAAATACAAGAGAATCTTCAATATGCAGTGCAGCAGCCTTATGCGCAACACCTATAAGTATCAGGTTTGGTGCTTTAATGTTTTGAAGCAGATCAGGATACAGTTTCCCCACATATGTATAATCATCATGGGGACATATAGCAAACTTCCAGGGCAATCCGGGGTGTTCTTCCCATCCTGTCCTTTTTATTCTTGACATAAGGCTGTCCATTTGCCAGGAATATTGAGCAAAACCTACGGTATCTTTAAGAGGTCTTATTTTAGGCATGTCCGTTTTTGATTGTTCTCCTGATTTACAAGATATTAAATTTAAAATCAATACAAATAAAAACCCTGGCAGGATCTGCATATAACCCTTTATTTTCTTGCTACTTTCAAACATGTAATTGATTTATATAAAATCAAATTTACAATATATACTGCAAACACAACAACTAATCAATCTTAACCTTTCGTAAAAAATGGTTCATCCTTTTATTTTTAATAGTCGCCTTTTATTAATACTTTTATTGTCAACAATTAATTATATTATCTAATCAATAATCATGCTACTATGATAAGAATTAAATTTCTTCTGGCTGCCCTGTTGATGACATCAATCACAATGGCTCAGGAGTCAAGACCGTGGTTTCAGGACGGTCCAGGACACTTTCCCACACCAAATCCAAAAGCCAGGGCACTTCCTTTGATAATGGTAAAAGGAAATAAATTCATAAATTCTAAGGGAGACACTATTCTCTTTAGAGGACTGGCTATATCCGATCCCGATAAAATTGAACGTCAGGAACATTGGAGTAAAAAATACTTCGAAAAGGTTAAAGAGATGGGTGCTTTAATTGTGCGTATTCCTGTACATCCTGTCGCCTGGCGCGAACGCACTCCTGAAAAATATCTTGAATTACTTGATCAGGCTGTTGAATGGTGCACGGATCTGGGGATGTATGTTCTGATCGACTGGCATTCCATCGGTAACCTTGGCATGGAACTATTCCAGAATCCAATGTATAATACTTCAAAGCAGGAAACATATGAATTCTGGAGAACTATCGCCAGTCATTTCAAAGGAAACAACACTGTAGCATTTTATGAACTTTACAATGAGCCGACAACTTTCAGAGGTCAGCTTGGAACTATAACCTGGCCAGAGTGGAAGAAAATCAATGAAGACATTATCAGCCTGATAAGATCGTACGATAATGAACGGATTCCCCTGGTTGCAGGGTTTGACTGGGCTTACGATCTGACTCCTCTTCATGAATACCCAATAAATGCCGAAGGAATAGCATATGTAACTCACCCATATGAGTATAAGCGCAGTCAGCCCTGGGAGCCAAAATGGGAAGAGGACTTTGGTTTTGCAGCTGAAAAATATCCTGTTATTGCCACCGAGTTTGGCTTTGAGCTTCACCCTGGGCAAACTATTGATGATAATCACTATGGTAACAGGATAATCAAATACTTGGAAGGAAAAGGAATCAGTTGGGTGTGCTGGGTGTTTGACCCGGAATGGGGTCCAAGAATGTTGAATTCATGGGATACATACGAGCTTTCGCAGAGCGGAGAATTTTTTAAAAAAGCCTTGCATGCCGAATTGAAATTTCAGAAAAAATAGCAAGTGATAAAACTGACACGATAAGAATGCCAGAAAACTTTATATCATGCAACAATTGATTGGGACTGAATCCATCAACAAATCCTGCCGGCATCTAACAACGATAATTATATATTGCTGATATCAGGCGAGGAAAAGGTTAGTTTTTCCACCGTTCAAGACGAGGAATATTTGAGCTATAGAACCAACGCTTAATTGGTCCGTAACCCATCTCTTTGAGTTTACTCCTCACAAGGTTTACCATTTCACCGGCAGAAGTAAAATTGTCTTTGAAAGATCCGGATTGATAACAATAACTACAATATTTTACATTTTTTGATCCGTCTGTATTGGTTCCTCCTTTATCCGGATCCATTTCCATTGGCATTCCACAGCTCTGGCAGAATTTGTCGAATTTTTCCATAACCACAAAGTTTGATTAGTTTTTGATCAATTTTTATGCCAATAATTTAAATGGAAATTTTGAAATTATCAATTTTTTGTCTAAAAATTCTATAACCACTAAGTTCTCAAAGAAATGCTGGTTAGTCTTTGTGCGCTTTGCTCATCCTTTCTGTGATTTGCGGTTAAATGGATTTCTTTATCTTTGACGCCAAAATTATAAACAACGTATCTACGATGATAAAAAATTCAATACTCTTTGCCCTTGTCCTGCTGTTGACATCATCTTCAGAAACAAACAGAATCTCTGAATGGCGCGGTACTGACCGTGAGGACGATCTGATTTATGTCGGTACCGGATTAGGTAATCTTTTCTGTGTAAACAGATCCAACGGCAAGATTGTCTGGTCAAAAGACCTGGTTGCTGACTTCAATAGCGTTCTACCACTTCATGGACATTCAGAATCTGCCTTGATTCAGGGAGAAAAAGTACTATGGACAGCCGGAGGAAAAGAAAATAATGTGGTTGCACTGAATCGTTTCAATGGAAGTTTGATCTGGTCAAATAAAGGATTTGGTGAAAGATCTGCTTACAACTCTCCCAGATTGATCGAGCTGCCATCAAGGAAAATAATGGTAACATTTTCTGCATATCATTTAATGGGACTTGCTACTGAGACGGGGAACCTATTATGGTCACAGGTACAGGACAATTATCCTCCTGAAAAGAGGTTACCCGGATACGGAGATACGCACAGTAACACAGTTCTGTTTGATAAAGGATCAATTTATTATGTAGCAGGTGATGGGAATTGTGGAGTGAAACTCAAGCTTTCTGATGATGGTAAAAAAATTTCAGAAGTCTGGCGTAATAAAAGCTTTGACAGTTTCATGGGTGGTTTTGTAAAAATTGGCGATTGGATGTATGGCTGTGGAACTGTTAAACCTGATTTATTTGCTCTAAATGCATTAACAGGTCAGTTGACCGATTCATTGAGAATCGGAAGCGGGGCTGTTATTGCTGCTGATAACAGGTTGTATTACTATACACAAAAAGGCGATATGATGCTTCTGAGTTATAATCAGGGTAAGATTAAGAAAGTCAGTTCCTTCCGGATAAAAAAGGGAACCTTGCAACATTTTTCACACCCTGTAATATACAAAGGTGTTTTGTATCAGCGGCATGGAAACACATTGATGGCATATGATATTCACAATAAATAGGTTGTAAAGATTGAGGAGGCCGTAGAGATTGTAACGGCTGTAAAATGCGCCAAAAAATATTAAGACTTAAATTTCAATACAACATTGCAACATTACAACATTACGACATAGATATATAATCTTCCAATAAACTTTCTTTTGTATATTTGGTTATTCTATATATACATAACAAAAAAGTACATGTTGTTTATCAAGAAGGATCATTATAAAATCTAAATGAAATGGAAACTATTAACAAATCAACACTTACTTTCCTCACTTCCATAAAAGACAATAACAATCGCGACTGGTTCATAGGGAACCGGCCCCAGTACCTGGAAGCCAAAAATAACTTTGAATCCTTTGTCCAGAATATTATAAATGAAATAATTCTGTTTAATCCGATAATGAAAGGTCTGGAAGCTAAGAGCTGTGTTTTCAGGATTAACCGCGATATTCGTTTCTCAAATGATAAATCGCCTTACAAATCACATTTTGGCGCTTTTATAGTACAAGGCGGGAAAAAAAACGTAGACAAATTTGCCGGTTACTATTTTCATATTGAGCCTGGTAAAAGCATTATGGCAGGGGGAGCTTATACACCTCCTGGTCCATGGTTATCTGCTATCAGGGAAAAGATAAGTGATAAGCCTGATGAGTTTATTAAAATTATTAATTCAAAAGATTTCATAAAATATTTCGGTACAATAGATGGGGAAAAGCTAAAAACCGCACCGAAAGGATACCCTAAAGATCATCCTCATATTGAACTTCTTAAATTAAAAAGCTACCTTATTGTAAACGAGGCATCTGATAAAATGGTACTTTCCGATGGATTTATCAATCATGTTATAAGTGTGTTTAAAGCAATGAAACCATTAAATGACTATCTGAATGAATATTAATATCTCATTGAAAGTAGAACAACTTTTTATTATTAGTCATAACGGATTCAATTGAAATATAANNGCAGGAACAGGCAACCGGGCAGCATCTCTCCCATTATTATTAGCGATATCAATTGAAAACTTTGACAAAATCATATCCTGATAAGGCTTGGTTACGCTAAACATAACATCATAATCTTTCATTATTTTTTCCTGACAATCATAAATGACTGTAAATGTTAAATTATGAAGTTTTACTGTTTGCTCTACATTTTCAATTGATTCAGGAGTAATAGCAATTACATTAAAACCTTGATCAGTAAGTACTTTAAGTGAATCCTGATAATTATTTAAATATCTGCTACATATAGGGCACCATTTACCTCTGTAGAAAAATAGTATTACAGGTCCCTGTTCGAGAAGTTTTTTCAATTCCACCTGTTTTCCCTTCTGATCATACCCCGTAAAATCAGGTGCCTTGTCGCCTGCTTTTAATCCATACGGAAGATTGCTGTTATTCGTCTCTATTCCGAACTTGGAGTATTCAATATCCTGTCCATTGGAAACTGAGATAAACGAAAATGCAATGAAAAACAATAAAAGGGAACACCTTATCATTCTTCTCGATAATAGATTTTTAAAGTAAGACATATATTATGCAAATTTATAACCGGGTATCTTTCGCATTCTTAGATTCAGTGGAGTGACTTCCAGGTATTCATCATCCTTTATCTGCTCCATTGCCTCTTCCAGTGAGAATTTAAGCTTTGGAACTATCTTCAGGCTTTCATCTGATCCTGAGGCCCTCATGTTAGTAAGTTTCTTCCCTTTGACAATATTTACTTCGAGATCTCCAAGCCGGGTATGTTCGCCGATTACCTGACCTCTGTAAACCTGTTCTCCCGGATCAATATAGAATCTTCCCCTGTCCTGCAAACGATCAATTGCATATCCGGTCACCATTCCCATATCGAGCGATATCAATGATCCGTTTGGTTTCGGTATAAGTTCGTCTTCTTTATATTTATCATAAGCTCTGAAGCGATGATGCATTACGGCTTCGCCTGCAGTTGCTGTAAGCATATTATTCCTTAATCCAATCAGCCCTCTTGCCGGAATATCGAACTCCAGATGTGTCAGATCTCCTTTTGGTTCAATAATTATCATTTCACCTTTTCTTTGGGTAACAAGCTCTATAGCTTTACCTGAAAACACCGGAGGAACATCAATAGTTAATGTCTCATAAGGTTCTGATTTCACTCCGTCTAAATCTTTCAGTATTACCTTTGGTTTTCCTACCTGAAATTCATACCCTTCACGACGCATAGTCTCTATCAGGATAGAGAGATGGAGTATCCCGCGGCCAAAAACATTGAAAGTATCTTCTGATTTTGTTTCTTCGACTTTCAGGGCCAGATTTTTTTCGGTTTCCCTTATCAGTCTGGTTCTTAAGTGACGTGAGGTAACAAACTTACCTTCCTTGCCAAACAACGGGGAATTATTTATAGTAAAAACCATACTCATAGTAGGTTCATCCACCTCGATTCTCTGTAAAGCTTCAGGAGCGAGTAAATCGGCAAGTGTATCTCCTATTTCAAAATCCTCCAGCCCAATAACCGCGCAAAGATCACCACATCTTACACTATCAGTCTTTACTCTTCCGAGTCCTTCAAAAATATAAAGTTCTTTTACTCTTACTTTCTTAACTTTACCGTCTCTTTTGCACAGGGTATAGTCTAACCCTGTGGTAATGTTTCCCCTGAATACACGGCCAATCGCAATTCTGCCCACATAGCTTGAGAAATCAAGTGAAGCAACCTGCATCTGAGCCGTACCTTCGACATAAGCAGGTTCCTGAATTTCCTTAAGTATAGTATCAAGAAGATACTTTATATCAGAAGTCGGCTTTTTCCAGTCACCGCTCATCCAACCATATTTGGAGGAGCCAAAAACTGTCGCAAATTCAAGCTGATCATCAGTAGCATCGAGGTTAAACATTAGTTCATAAACATCCTGTTGAACTTCGTCAGGTCTGCAGTTATCTTTATCAACCTTGTTAACAATGACTATTGGCTTAAGTCCAAGTGCAATTGCTTTTCCAAGTACAAATCGTGTCTGAGGCATAGGCCCCTCAAGAGCATCAACAAGTAACAGGACACCGTCAGCCATTTTAAGTACTCTTTCAACCTCACCTCCAAAATCTGCGTGACCCGGTGTATCAATTATATTAATTTTAACCCCCTTATAATTTACTGAAACGTTTTTTGAGAGGATAGTAATCCCTCTTTCCCGCTCAAGATCGTTGCTGTCAAGAATAAGTTCACCCACCTCCTTTCTTTGGTCCAGTACCTGGCATTCCTGTATAATCCGGTCAACCAGAGTGGTTTTACCATGATCAACATGCGCAATGATCGCTATATTTCGAATTGATTGCATACAGATTAATTAGACCGCAAAAGTAATATTACTGCCCGGATAAATGATAAAAAGTCAAAAATTAATTAATGATAAAAAATTCATATATTAGGCATTAAATTTAAAAAGCCGACTTATGAAAAAAACGATCATCACTCTTGTTTTCAGTTTTTTTGCTTTAACAGGAATATTCGCACAACAGAATGTCAAACTGGATGTCGGAATGAAAGCTCCCGACTGGATGTTTACTGACGCTGATAAAAAAGAATTTACATTGAACTCATGGCCGGGCAAAGTGTTACAGATTAATTATGTTGACCCGGATGAATCAGATCTGAATGATGCATTCAATGATGCTGTTAAAAAAGCAACCGATGTAGACAAGACTCTGAACAAGGATCTCTTCAAGGGATTTGGTATTGTTGATTGTAAGTCAACCTGGAAACCTAATGGTCTGATCAGAATGATTGCTGGTAACAAAGCAAAAAAATATGATACCACTATACTTTTTGATTATAAAGCTACTCTACAGACAGAGTGGGGTTTACCAAAAGATAACTACACTGTAGTAATTCTTGATAAAAATAGGGTATGCAGGTTTATTTATGAAGGACATATACCTGAAACAGATAACAATAAGATAGTCGATCAGATTATTGCTCTTACAAAAGAATAAAAGGTTATTTCGAATTTTTTTAACCACAAAGGCCACAAAGGTTTGCGCAAACCTTTGAGAACTTTGTGGTTATTCCTTTTTAAAACTGCACAAATGATAGTCCCAAATCTTTTATTGATAGCGGGAACCGGCATCAAGTCGGGGAAAACAACAATCGCATGCAGGATAATAGAACAATTTAGCAATCTTAATATTACTGCAATCAAGATAAGTCCTCATTTTCATGTGACCACACTTGGACTGAACATAATTTATGAGGAAGAGGGTTATGCTATCTATAAAGAGACAAACAGTGATGCAACTAAAGACACTTCACGCATGCTACATTCAGGAGCGTCAAAGGTCTATTTTGCCAAAGTACTTGATGACCGACTGTTATATGTTTTTAATAGAATCAGGGATCTTGTACCTGAAGGTGCTCCTATAATATGTGAATCGCCAGCCCTGCGTAACTTTATTGAACCAGGGGTTTTTGTTATAATGAGTTCAGAAACTACAAGGACGCGTAAAGATATCAGCAGGTATTTGACATTACCTCACCTGCATTTTAAATATGAAGAACTTAATAGAACAACTTCAATTCCGATAGGATTTGAGAATGGGGGCTGGAGACTAATTTAGCAAGTTTCTTTAATATCAGGACCCCCCTCGCCCTTCGGACACTCCCCCAAAGGGGGGAGAAAATCACTAAACGGATGAGAATTATCTCCCCCTCCGGGGGAGATGTCGCGAAGCGACAGAGGGGGCTTCTCTATTTATCCACATCAATATCCGAAATTTCTTTTCCCAGTTTGGCTTTTATCCTTTCAAGGTCGTGCTTCATTCCGGCAACGGCCTGGAACAATTGTTTTTCAGGTAAAACAGGATCGGGCAATTCACTGCTGATATAATTAACAAATTTCCATATCTCTTTTACTTCATTTACGTGTACCTCATAAGGTTCATAAATCGGGTTAAGTGAATACAAGACAAGTTTACCGTCTTTCGTTAAATTATTCTCAACCACTTTAAAAACTATTCCATCGTCGAGGGTAAACACCACATATGCTTTCCCGCTGATTATCTGCATCCAGTCCTGGACATACTCCCCTGTTACCCATGAACCATCGGGAATAGGAAGCATGGAATCGCCTTTCAGCTGGAAGGTTCTGTATTTCTTTTTATTGGAAAGAAATGGTAATGTGAATACAGGAAGTTCGCCGATGTATTCCGGATCAGCATACCCGGTTGTATAGCCTGCTTTGGCTTTCTCCGGTACCAGTTCAATGTTTTCCAGGTTATCAGAATTGACAGTTGTTGTCAATACTCTGAGATTGCTCCCTTTTACATAAGCATCATATCCTCTTTCAAGTTCGCCGAGCTGGCTTTCTGACAACTTTGAAATGTCGAGTTTAAGGATTGTATCGATAGCAATGTTAAAATAGCCGGAAAAGGATATCAGGATTTCTATCCCGGGCTGGGCCACACCGTTCTCATAACCGCTGAGGGTTGAACGTTTAAGGTTCAGAGCAAATGCCACATCATCCTGTGTCCTGCCCCTCCTTTTTCTTAAAAATTTTATGTTCGATGCAAAGTACATAATGGAAATTGATTATATTGTAATCATATATTTGATTATTTTCTAATCAAAAGTAAAGTTAAATTGTTATATGTGCAAGAAAAAGTGAATATTTTTTGAAAAAATCCGACTTGGGAGTTGGAGATTGCTTCGCTTCGCTCGCAATGACAGTGCAGGTAAGAATAGTTCCGGTTGGGAACTGAACCGAAATTAGTAGAAGCCACGGTCATTGCGAGCGAAGCGAAGCAATCTCATTATCCCAGTTACAACTATTAAAAATTACATTATGATTCTTTCCGGCTCCATAGACCGATCAGTTCTGCACCTCGACCTCGATACTTTTTTTGTATCGGTCGAGAGGCTTAAGAACAGCCGCCTTAACGGTAAGCCGGTCATAATTGGCGGTATGTCGGACCGTGGAGTGGTATCGAGCTGCAGCTATGAGGCACGAAAATACGGCGTTAGCTCCGCTATGCCGATGAAAATGGCAAGGAATATGTGTCCCGATGCCATTGTGATACGTGGCGATATGGAGCTTTACACCAACTATTCAAATATGGTGACCGGTATAATTGCCGAAAGGGCGCCACTATATGAGAAAGCATCGGTTGATGAGCACTATATCGATCTTACCGGGATGGACCGTTTCTACGGATGCTATAAATGGTCGCATGAATTGCGCCAGTATATAATCAAAGAGACAGGTCTACCTATATCAATCGGACTCTCAGTCAATAAGACCGTGTCAAAAATAGCAACTGGCGAGGCAAAACCAAACGGTGAAATTGAGGTTCAAAAAGAGATTGTGCTTCCGTTCCTCGATCCACTTTCGATAAGAAAAATACCGATGATCGGTCAGAAGACTTACCAGTTACTTCGGTCGATGGGAATAGCTACAATTTATACCCTGAGGAATATCCCCATTGAGATGCTTGAAAAGCTGATGGGTAAAAATGGTATTGAAATGTGGAAGAGAGCCAATGGCATCGACTCTACTCCTGTCATCAGCTACTCGGAACAGAAATCAATAAGTACAGAACATACTTTCGAAAAAGATACCACCGACCTCGTGAGGCTGAATCAGCTGCTGGTAAGCATGGTGGAGAAGATTGCGTTCGAGCTGAGAAAACAGGAGAAACTCACCTCATGCGTTACCGTTAAGATAAGGTATTCAAACTTCGATACCCATACACTGCAGAAACGGATACCCTATACATCATTTGACCATGTTCTTGCCGATGTCACCAAAGAACTCTTTACCAGACTCTACCAGAGACGCATGCTTATAAGACTCATTGGCGTAAGGTTCAGCCATGTGGTAAGAGGCGTTCAGCAGCTTGATATGTTTGACGATACTCCGGAAAAAGTCAGCCTTTATATGGCGATGGACAGGATAAGGAGGCGTTTCGGGCGTAATGCGGTCAGGAGAGCCTCCGGAGTGATGACGGTAAGCGAAAGAGAGGAAAAAGCCCTGAAACAGCTTGAAAATGCCGTTAATGAGCAGAATATGATGGAGGAGAGACTGCGTGGTGGGTATTGGCAATAGGAACGGCACAAAGGCGCAATGGCGCAAAGGCGCAAAGGTATCAATTAAGTAAGGGGTTTGCCGTTATGCCGTTATGCCGTTATGCCGTTATGCCGTTATGCCGTTATGCCGTTATGCCGTTGTGCCGTTGTGCCATTAAGCCTTTAAGCCATTAAGCCGTTTAATATGTATCTTAACTGTCACTCATATTATAGTCTCCGCTACGGAACCATGTCCGTTGAACAGCTCGTGCTTAAAGCACAGGCTGCCGGGACAGATACAATTGCTCTTACTGATATCAACAACTCAACCGGAATTCCCGAATTTGCAGGCGAATGCAGTAAAAACAATATCAGGCCCGTTGCAGGCATAGAATTCAGAAATGAGAATGAATTTCAGTATATCGGAATTGCACGTAATAACAAAGGGTTGCAGGAGTTGAACGAATTTCTCTCGGACCAGAATTTCAACAAGTCATCAATTCCTTTTCCGGCACCTCAATTCTCCGAATCGTATATAATATATTCTCTCAAAAAGATTCCTTCACGTAAACTATTTGATAATGAATGTATAGGAATAAGACCACACGAACTGAACAGTCTGTTAACACTGACTTCATCGTTAAACAGGAACTCGATGGTATTACTTCAACCGGTTACTTTTGCAGAGACAGACGACATTTTTATCCACAGGAGCCTCAGGGCAGTTGACAACAATATTCTCCTCAGTCACCTGCAGCAATGGCAATGTGCCGGAGAAGACGAATTCTTCAGAGATCCGGCCTCTGTTGAAAAAATCATGAAAGAATACCCATGGCTAGTAACCAATACAAAAAAACTTCTGGATGACTGTGATTTACAATTTGATCGGGATAGTCTGAAGAATAAAAAGATCTATTCGGCAAGCAGATATGACGACAAGCTGCTTCTTGAAAAGCTTGCCTGGGACGGAATGGCATACAGGTATGGCAGGCAGAATAATGAAGCAAAGAAAAGAGTGAAGCACGAGCTTGAGATAATTGACAGGCTTGGTTTCTCTGCCTACTTTCTGATAACATGGGATATCGTAAGATATTCTATGTCCCGTGGTTTTTATCATGTCGGTCGTGGCAGCGGTGCAAATTCAGTTGTTGCTTATTGTCTGAAAATCACTAACGTTGATCCCATTGATCTAAACCTTTACTTCGAGAGATTTATTAATCCGAAACGAAGTAGTCCCCCCGACTTCGATATCGACTACTCATGGAAAGAACGGGACGAGGTCATTGACTATATTTTCAAGAGATATGGTTACGGACACACAGCACTGCTTGGCACTATGAGTACCTTCAGAGGAAAATCAATCGTACGTGAACTTGGAAAAGTACATGGCTTGCCCAAGGAAGAGATTGATTCGCTAATTGATAATCCTTCCGCAGAGACAAACAGGAATGAGATAACCAATATTATTTTCTCTACAGGTCTGAAGATAGCTGATTTCCCCAATATGCGAAGTATCCATGCCGGGGGCATCCTCATATCAGAAGAACCTATTACCTGCTATACTGCCCTCGATATGCCTCCGAAGGGTTTTCCGACCACCCAGTGGGATATGTACACTGCCGAAGAGATTGGTTTCGAGAAACTCGACATTCTGAGCCAGCGTGGAATAGGGCATATAAGGGAGAGTGCGGAAATAATCCTGCGCAATCAGGGTATCGATGTTGATGTTCATGCCGTACAGAAATTTAAAAACGATGAAAAGGTAAAAGAGTATCTGAAGATCGGTGAAACAAAAGGATGCTTCTATATTGAAAGCCCTGCAATGCGAGGCCTTCTGAAAAAACTGCAATGCGACAATTACACTACTCTTGTAGCTGCCAGTTCCGTTATAAGACCAGGTGTTGCGCGCTCAGGTATGATGAAAGAATATATTTACAGGTTTCATAATCCCGGGAAATTCGAATATATACATCCGGTTATGAAGGAGCAGCTTGCTGAGACATTCGGTGTTATGGTCTACCAGGAAGATGTTCTTAAAGTCTGTCATCATTTTGCGGGATTGGATCTTTCTGATGCTGACACACTGCGACGTGCCATGAGTGGCAAATACAGGTCTAAACAGGAGATGCAACACATAATTGAAAGGTTCTTCTCAAACTGCCGCGAAAAGGGCTATAGCGATGAGGTTACTAAAGAAGTGTGGCGACAGATTGAATCTTTTGCAGGGTATTCGTTCTCAAAAGCACATTCTGCTTCATATGCCGTTGAAAGTTTCCAGAGTCTTTATCTTAAGGCGCATTATCCTCTTGAGTTCATGGTTGCTGTAATAAACAACTTCGGAGGCTTTTACAGGACCTGGGTCTATGTGCATGAAGCAAAAAGATGCGGAGCGACTGTCCAGCTGCCATGCGTTAATAAAAGTAATTATAAGACAACCATCTACGGAACAGACATATACCTTGGATTCATTCATATCATGAGCCTTGAGTATAAGCTTGCCCAATCAATTGAAGTTATACGCAATGCGGAAGGTTCGTTCTCCGATCTGAACGATTTTGTTACAAGAGTAAATCCCGGGCTTGAGCAGGTAATTCTTCTTATAAAAGCAGGGGCATTCAGATTTACTGGAAAGAAGAAGGCGGTACTTTTATGGGAAGCTCATATGATGATTAACAAAAACAAACCGGATAATATTCGTCCGCTCTTCTCCTCTCCTGTACGTGATTTTTCTCTTCCCGATCTTGTCCAGGGAAAAATCGAAGATGTATATGATGAAATCGAATTATTCGGTTTTCCTGTCACTATGAGTTGGTTCGATATGCTTGAAACACCCTTCCGTGGCGAAGTATCAGCACGAAGGATGAGCGATTATACCGGCAGAAAAATCAGGATGGTCGGACACCTTGTTACCATTAAGTATATCAAAACAATAAAAAATGACTGGATGAATTTCGGATGCTTTATCGATTATGAAGGCAATTTTTTCGATACTACCCATTTCTCGCAATCGCTTAAAAACTGGCCATTTAAAGGAAGCGGCACATATCTGATCCTTGGAAAAGTCGTTGAAGAATTCGGATTTCCTTCACTTGAGGTAGAGAAGATGGCAAAACTGCCAGTTAAGCCGGATCAGAGATATTAGCCGTTATCATACCGCGAAACTTTCAGTATGCCTTTGATACCTTGTATCTTTCTTATAATGCCATAAAGAATATCTCTGTTGGGAACTATAATAGTTAGTATCCCTTCAAACATCCCGTCAGCCATATTATAATTAAAACTCCTGACAACTGCCTTTTGGCCAGCAATTACATCGGCAATTTTATTTACCATACCGACATCCTCAATGCCTGTTATTTTAATTGTAGCTATGAATGATAGACTACTCTTTGCCTTTGACCAGCGGGCAGCTATTACTCTGTAAGGATACCTGGCCATCATATTGTGCGCATTCGGGCACCCTGTCCTATGAATTTTTATTCCTTCGGAAATTGTGACAAAACCAAAAACACTGTCGCCAAATACAGGATTGCAGCATTTTGAAAATTTATAGTCAAGTCCTTCTACCCTGTCTTCAATTATTAAGTAATCAGAAATCTGTAAATCAGCCTGTTCTTTTGTCACTTTTTCCGGCAATACTGGTACCGGAGGATTTTCTTCTATCGATTCTTCCTTTAATAAAACCTCTTTAATCTGAAGGAGTTCCAGCTTTTCGGTTGCAATAAGATAATATAGATCCTGAGCTGTTTTCAGAGTATAATAATTGAGCAGTTTTTGTATCAGGGTATCACCATAAACTATCTTCCAGTTCTTCATCCGGCGCATCAGTATCTCTTTTCCTTCAGCTGCTGCTTTGGTTTTCTCTTCATTCAACACCTGTTTAATCTTCGTTTTTGCTTTCGTTGTAACTACGAAAGACAACCAGTCCTGCTTTGGTTTCTGATTTTTTGATCTTATTATGGAAACATGATCTCCATTCTGCAAAACATACCTTATAGTCACATTCTTTCCATTGACCTTTCCTCCCACACACGAAGCTCCGACATCAGTATGAATATCAAATGCAAAATCAAGAACTGTCGCTCCGGCAGCCAATTGCCGCAGATCACCTTTTGGGGTAAATACAAATACTTCATCAGTGTATAATCCTGACCGTACCTGATCGAGAAACGCATTATCCTCTTTTTCCGGTGATTCCAGTATCTCTCGCATCTTTGACAACCACGAGTCAAGTCCTCCTTCTCCTTTAATTCCCTTATATTTGAAGTGAGCCGCCAATCCCTTTTCAGCAATCTCATCCATCCTTGCGGAACGAATTTGTACCTCAACCCATTTTCCCCGTGGACCCACCACTGTGGTATGAAGAGATTCATAACCATTCGATTTTGGTACGGAGATCCAGTCACGTAACCTGCTCGGGTTGGGTTGATATAGGTCGGTTACAACAGAATAAGCTCTCCAGCAATCAGATTTTTCAGTTTCTTCCGGGCTGTCGATAATAATCCTGACGGCAAAAAGATCATATACCTCCTCAAATTCCACTCCCTGCTTTTTCATTTTAAGCATTATGGAATGTATTGATTTTGTGCGACTTTTTATAGTGAATTTAAAACCCTGCTTTTCCAGTTTTTCTTTCAGGGGAGCAGAAAAATCCCGAATCAGTTTATTCCTGGAAGCTGTAGTTTGTTTCAGACGGCAATCAACATAAGTGTATTGATCAGGCTCAAGATATTTAACTGAAAGGTCCTCCATTTCTGATTTAATATTGTAATAGCCCAGTCTGTGCGCCAGTGGCGCATAGAGAAAATAGGTCTCAGAAGCCAAGGGCATTCTATCTTTTTCCGGGGCATTATCAAGATTTCGCATGTATTCAAGCCTTTCAATAAGCTTAATGAGTATCACCCTAACATCGTCGGCAAGACTTAACAGCAGTTTGCGGAAGTTTTCTGCCTGGTAGGAAGATTGCATAGAATCGATACTTGTAACACGTGCAAAACCATTCAATATCTCAACGACCTTATTCCCAAACTCTTTTTCTAATTGTTTTGGGGTAATACTCAGATTGTTATAAGAATCATGTAATAAAGCAGTGATAATTGACGTTAGTCCAAGTCCCATCTCTCCTGCAATAATTCTGGCGACAGAGAGCGCATGTAGGATTTCAGTCTCGCCGGTAAGAATTTTTTTATCACAACATGCTTCCACAGCAAGATCCAATGCTCTTCTTATAAGATGATTATCTTCAGGTGGTACATTATTTTTAGCAGCGAGAAGTAATGCCCGGTAACCTCTGTTTATTTTCTGTGCTTCATCATTCATCAGCTTTTTTATATTTGGATTTAATCTATTAACTATAAATACCCCGAAATAGTTTTACTTTTAAAAAAAAATCCCCGGGACTTTCCTGGAACCGGGGATTTCAGTCTGAACAATTAGTTTTATCTGAAGGATAATCCCAGCCCGGTGGTAAGAACATTGTACTGGGCTTTTGTATAATCAACATGAATTGTAACAACAGCCAGTTTTAGCCTTAATCCGATATTTGCCCTGAGTCCTGAAAAATTCTTAATATCAATATTCGGAAAATCCGACCCTTTCTTAATCCCTGTATTGTTATACTCGGCATAAGGCACACCTGATGTTGGAGTTACTAGAACCGGGGTTGGAAAATTCCCGGTAAAATCCATGGTTGTCTGCGATTTGCAGTAACCAAGCCCACCATAGAAAGTAATTACAGGCAGATTAAGTGAGGCAATTGCACTCACATTAAAAGCCTGAACAACTACCTTCATATTCTGATTATTAAATGAAGTAGCTGCAGAATAAGGAGTTGTATAGTTTTGCGGAGTGCCGGGGTCAAGACTGAGAGGAACATTAGCCTGAAGTTTTGTATAACCTCCAAAAAGAGATACATCGAACGGCAATAATTTATTTCCGGGCAGATACTGCATTATACTGTGCACCAAACCTACACCCCATAATGAAACATCCCCATCTTTGATGTTTATTTTAGGAAAAAATCTCACTTTTAGTTCAGTCCCAAATGGCAGGCCAACACCAACCTGAGCAGTAGGAACAGGTATGTATCTCCAGTTAACACCCTGAGGAGCATTGAAAGAGGCAAGAGTGACTCCATTAACTCTATAGCTCATAAGCGTACCGTCTGTTTTCGGACCCGCAACAGTAGGTGAAATTCCAGCCCCCGTTATTGAAGATGAAAGGCCGATTTTGGATGCATCAAAGGTTTGTGCCGATGTCGGAACAATTCCTACACTGGCTCCAATAGTTATATCAAACCCACCGAATTTATGAGGTTTTGCAGTATTATACCATCCACCACTAAGACCCGATCCAAAGGCATTTGCCCACGGAGAAATATATGCCTGCATGTATTTCACCCCATCAGCCGGAGCGCTTTTCAGGAAATCAATATTACTGAATTGTGAAAAGGATTCCAATGAAAATAGAAACAGACTGATCATCAGAATCCCGGATCTTATAATGATTTGCTTGCTCATAGGTTTCGTATTGGTTCAAGTTTCGGATTAATACAAATATAAAAAAAATTCAATCTGTAGATGTACTGCATTTTAAGACGCATCTATTCTATAGACAAATTCATACAAATGATGGTTGCTTATTGAACTTATGAAATGCATTCTTTATTCATCAGGACTTTTCTTTTGTATCTTATCAAGGCTCTTAAGCTCTTGCATATCAAGACTCTTTGACATGTCGGAGATATTTTTCAGATTTAATTCTCCTTTAATTGAAATAAGGGAATTACCTCCAGGACCTCCTTTTACAACAAGTAATTCAGAAATAATATTCCCATTTTGCTTTATTAAAAATTTTGTAATCTCAGGTCCCTCTTTAATTACCATAAGTTCTTCATAAACTGATAGATCAAGCTTTTTGCTGAGTTCCGAATAAAAATTCAGGTTTTTATTCAGCAAAGAGTCTTCAACAGAAAGTATTTTAATTGATTTGAGTTTATTTATAACATTGTCTGCATCTTTATTCTCCGGATCCTTATTCGCGAACAGACTGAACATCTTGCTTGAGATAGATACAACTGTGAACCCCTGTTTTTCAGAGTATTTATTAAACATCTCATCAACGGGATTGCTTTGAGCCTGCATCGTCATTGTCAGGCACAGTGCAGTGAAGGAAAGAAAAAACTTTTTCATATCATTGATTTTTATTTATTTATATTTTTATCAATAGGAATTTGAGATATTTCAATTGCTCTTTGAAGTTTATCAAGTTTCCTCAGGTTCTTCTCAACAATTCTTGTTGATTTATTCAGAGATTCAAAGCTTTTTCGGGTAATCTCATTTATTTTGCCAACAGGTTCCAGTACCTGAGCGCCATGATTCATCTGGGATGAAACTTCCCTGAGAATTTTAATTGTTTCTGCATAAGCAATTTCAGGATCTGAGAATGTATCTGCTTGTTCAGTTCTGCTAACAAAAAAGAAGTAAGATCCTGCCAGAATGAGCAAACCGGCTGCTGCGCTCAATACAGGAAGAAGGTATTTTTTCATCTTACGCGATCTGCTTTTTAGATCAGAAGCGTCAATCCCGGCTAAAATTCTTGCTTCAAAGTCAAGCGATGGTTCAGGAAGCTCTGCTGATTCAGTATAATAGCTGAAAATGAGCTTTTCCGCTTCATAACCGTCAGGGATATTCCCTTTCCTGAAATAATCTCTCAAAGCACTCTCCTCTTCTATTGTACTTTCTCCGTTATAGTACTTTTCGATCAACCTCTTTAATTCCTCTTCGTTCATACTGATATTTATTAAATTCTTCTCTGATTTTTTTTCTGGCTCTTGATAAAGTTACTCTCAGTGTATTAATATTCTGTTCAGTCCTGTCAGCAATTTCTTCATAAGACAATCCTTCAATCTCCCTGAGTTTTATCACCTCCTTATAGATATTTGGCAATTGGTCAATTATATGATCCAGAATATTTTCTGATTCCCTTCTTTCAATAATCTCATAAGGAGATGCAGTGTCAGCTTTAATAGAATCCTGCTGAATGTTTTCGTCCTGAACAAGGTGCTTTCTTTTTCTGAGCTGATCGATACAAAAATTTTTGACCATTGTTGTTGCCAGTGCCTCTATACTTTTATATTCATCAATCTTACTTCCCAGGTTCCAGAGTTTAATAAGGACCTCCTGAACAGCATCTTCCGCCTCCTCCTGATTACGGAGAATGCGGAAAGCATAACCATATAGATTCCGGTTAAGCTGCCGGACAAGATCATTAAAATCAGCCCTTGTCATTCTTGCTTTTAGCAACTAATAGAGTGCTTATAAAGATAGCTACATTATTAATTACTTATCTTTTTCCGTGAAGTTCAGTTTATGGTCTTTCTCTGCATCTTTTGCAAACCTCTTTGCTTCTGCATAAGTCATATTGCCTTTTATCTGAATGAGAGCATTATTTTCTCCTCCGGCTATCAGGAGAAATTCTTTGAATTTATTTCCTTCTGACCTGACCAGCATTCTGAGATCCTGATCTGATTTCTTCACTCTCATGAATTCATCATAATTTTTCAGGTTGATATCATTAATTACAAGGTTATAAAAGTTATCAACTTTCATTCCCTTATCCTCCTGGGCAAGAACCCGAATCTCCGTAATGCTGGCAGGAAGTGAGTTTTCATCGTCATTGCCGCCAAGGCAGTGAGCCAATTTAAGCAGATTGCCGTTAATAGTTACTGTTGTAAATCCATCTCTACCTGCATATTTTTCAAATAAGTCATCGATAGATTTCTGGCCGTAAACAAGAGTTGCTGTAACCGTTAAGACAATAAGTACTAATAGTTTTTTCATAACGCATGTATTTAAATTATTAACTGGTTTTTAATACATGACGTATGGAAGACGATTTCATTACAAAGATTTTGCCTTCGCACATCTTCTTATTTAAATTCGGACATGGGACATGGGATTGCCGCGACCTCCTTCGTCGGGTTCGCAATGACAGTGCATGTAAGGTTAATTCTGTTTAGGTTCCTTACCAATTAAGTAAATGACATGGTCATTGCGAGAAGCGCAGCGACGAAGCAATCTCATGTCCCAAGTCAGAATTTATTTTAACGGTGACTTTGGCTCCTTCGACATTTCGTGATAATAAGCCCGGTCGACAACGGTGGGGATCATCCTTTGGAAGAGAGCTGTCAGTCTTCCTTCCCAGGTAAGAAGTTTATTTCTCTTCTTCTTTCTGATGCCTTTAAGAACCCATTTGGCAACATATTGAGGTGACATGAGTGTTTGCTCATTTTTAGGTGATTCCCCCTGTTCACTGCCATCAGCAGTGAGAGCATGTTTTCTGATATCGGTGGAAGTATATCCCGGAGCAATGATCATTACATGTAGACCATTTTTCAGGTTTTCAATACGGATTGTTTCAAGAAAACCATGCATAGCAAATTTTGAGGCAGAATAACCTGTACGTCCAGGCAATCCGTGGAATCCTGCAATTGATGAAACCCCAATCAGTGATCCTTTTCCTGCAATAAGGTAAGGCAATGCATATTTTGTGCAATAGACAGTTCCCCAGAAATTGACATCCATCAACCTTTGAAGGACATGAATTTGAACTTCAGGAAAGGTTGCCCGCATAGATAGTCCTGCATTGTTTATCAGAATATCTATCCGGTTATATTTTTCAACAGTTTTTTCAATAAGCTGTTTGCACTCAGCTTCAATGCTTACATCGGTTTTGATGAATATAGCTTCACCTCCAAGATTAATAATCTCTTTAGCGATTTTGGATAGTCTTGACTCCGACCGAGCAGCCAGAACAACCCTGCTCCCATTTCCGGCAAATTCACGGGCAATAGCTTCTCCAATACCAGAAGAAGCTCCGGTAACAATGACCACCATGTCTTTAAAACGTTTTTTCATGAATTCACTTTTAAATAAGACAATTAGCTACGCTAAAATATGGAATTAAAAAAGAATAGATACTATACAAGGTTGCCATTGAATTATAGACTATTTGCAGAAGGGATTCTTCTTGAACGGAAACAATTGATATTTAATCTATTAAGCTATCCTAAACAAAAAAAGAAAGCATATGCTTTCCTTATCTGTGATCCAGCTGGGATTCGAACCCAGGACCCCATCCTTAAAAGGGATGTGCTCTACCAACTGAGCTACTGAATCAAATTATACTTGCAACATAAACCAGGATCCTTCCGCAAAGCGGAATGCTCTACCAGCTGAGCTACTGAATCCTCCTTTATTTTTGCGAGTGCAAATGTATGATAATTTTATTTTAAACCAAAAGAATGGAAAAGTTTTTAATAAGCATTGTTCCATTTTCCACGATAAAATAAACCGTCCTATGTGTAAATGATTTATAATTAAATATTTTCTATCTCGACAGAACCGGGATCTGCCTGTTTATTGATTCTTCCAGTGATATTAAAGTTTCGGTACGAACTATACCCGGTATATTCTGAATTGTATCGGTCAATATCATTCTAAGATGCTCATTATCACGTGTATAAACTTTAATGAACAATGAATAATTACCTGTTGTATAATGACATTCAATAATCTCGGGAATATCTTTGAATTTTTCAACTACTTCCCTGAAATGACCCGGATGGTCGAGAAATATACCAATATAAGCACATGTTTTAAAGCCTACCATCACGGGATCAACCTTAAATTCCGATCCTCTTATAACGCCAATACGTATCAGCCTCTGAACCCTCTGATGAATTGCGGCGCCAGATACTCCACAATCTCTCGCAACTTCAAGGTAAGGAACCCTTGCATTCTTCGTGATAATGTCGAGAATCTTCTTATCAAGATTATCAATTTGTAAATTTTCAGACATTTTTATAGTAGTTAATTAATAGATTTAAAGTATATGTTTTTATTTTCTTACAAATTTAAAGGAAAAATGAGAGAATGTAGTAATCAACAATAAAATGTTTAAACAAATTTTATTATGATTCCGGTAAGACTAGTCAGAACGATTTATATACCCTATAATTTGCTTAACATCGGAAAATCCTTTTCTTTCAAGAAAATCTTCTATTCCCTTAACTATATTCACGGCAGCCTGAGGATCAATGAAAGAAGCTGTTCCTATCTGAATCGCACTTGCTCCGGCAAGCAGAAATTCCAAAGCATCAGATACAGACATGATACCTCCCACTCCAATTACCGGGATTTTTACCGCATTAGCCACCTGCCATACCATCCTAAGAGCGACCGGTTTTATTGCCGGACCCGAAAGCCCGCCAGTTATTGTTGAGAGAGCAGGCCTCATATTTACAACATCAACTGACATCCCGAGCAGAGTGTTAATTAACGAGACTGAATCTGCACCCTCCTCTTCAACAACTCTGGCAAAATCAACAATATCAGTAACGTTGGGAGATAATTTAACAATAAGTTTTTTTGAATAAACAGCCCTGACTTCTCTTGTAACTTCACGGGCCGAAACAAGATTTGTACCGAAAGCCATTCCTCCCATTTTTACATTCGGACATGATATATTCAGCTCAATGGCAGGTATCTTTTCAAGTTTGTCAATTCTTTCAGCAAGAGCAACATAATCTTCAATATAACTGCCGTTTACATTAACAATAATGTTAGTTTTATAATTCAGAACACGTGGATAGATAATATTTTCAAAGTATTCGATGCCTTTATTCTGCAAACCTACAGCATTTAGCATTCCTGACGGCGTCTCAGCCATTCTGGGATAGGGATTGCCTTCTCGCGGTTCAACAGTGGTTCCTTTAAGTATAATTCCTCCTAACTTTGAGATATCAAGAAAATCATCAAACTCCGATCCATATCCGAATGTACCAGAGGCAGTCAGCACAGGATTTTTGAAATGCAAATCGCCGATTGAAAAACCAAGGTTCACCATTTTAGATCATTTATGTTGAAAACCGGTCCGTCTACACAAGTGCAAAGATTGCCTTTAACCGTATCGACAATACAGCAAAGACAAACGCCGATTCCACATGCCATGAGATTTTCGAGTGACACTTCACAACTTATATTTCTTTTTTTGCAGTAACTTGCAATGGCCTTCATCATCGTCTCCGGGCCACAACAATAAATCCTGTCATATTGGCGAGCAGAAAAAACAGAATGACTGGTCACATATCCCTTTTCTCCCATGGAACCGTCTTCAGTTGTAACAAATACCGGCCCTATTTTAGAATATTCTTCAAATTCAATTATCCTTTCACTATTTCTGAATCCAAGAAGAATTTCAGGAATATTACCATTTGATTTTAAGTACCTTGCAAGAAACAACAATGGCGCTATTCCGCATCCTCCTCCAACAAGAAGTACCTTCTCATTTTTAAAAGGTAAGGAGAACGAATTGCCTAAAGGGTAAATAAGATTCAGAATATCCCCATTTCCAAGTTCCGATAGCGTTTTGGTACCTTTTCCTGCAATCTGAATCAGTATTTTAAAGGAGTTTTTATCAAAATCAACATCATGAATTGATATAGGTCTGCGCAGAAATGTTTCCGGACTACCATCTACTCTTACCTGAGCAAACTGGCCAGCCTTAAAGTCAGGAATTTTAGTATTCCCAAGTAATTCAAGAATAAAAAAATCATTGGTAAGACGCTTATTTCCAATTACTTTTAGATCTTCGATACGCTTTGCCATCCAAAATGCGTTTGTGACAAAGATAATTTTAATGAATGATTTCAAAAAATATAAACAAAAGATATTTTTAGATATCTGAAATCATATTGAAAACGTCGTCAGCGCGGAAAAAACTCTTCGAAACTGCTATTTTCATAGAACCAGACAATTTTAATAACTTCTGAAGCTGATTTTTCAACAGGTAATGTCTTATCATTTGGCTTTTTGTTTTTTACTTCATCCTTAAATTCAAAATCAGGACGGATTTGTTCACCTTTAGATTGCATTTTATCGCTTCCCCGGTCTTTCTCTGTTTCATAATCAAACAGATTTTGCATTTTAGCATCTTTATACATCGAACCTTTTCCGAACAAAAGCCAGTCTGTTGAGAGAAACTGATATTTTTCAAGCATTTTTAATACAAAATCAAGACTCGGATTATTCCTTCCTGAAAGTATATGGGAGATACCTGAAGCCTGAACGCCAATATCCTCGGCTAACTGCGCAGAAGATTTGTTTTCAGCCCGAAGAAATTCAATTAAGCGCTCTTTCATTGTACTGATAATTAGTATTACAAATGTAAATATTATTTAGATTCCATTTGTAATTTGAGTGAATTACATTTGTAAGACTGTCAAATTGCATTACAAATTACAAATTTCATAGTAATTATATATGTCTGATTATGTGTTATTTAATAAAAACGTTTATATGAAGTAATACAATAGTTTAGTCATATAATATCATAGTATTCAGTATTTTAACTCATATTTCTAAACATATTTCGTATTTTAGTCAAGTTTAGCAGATGAAATAAGTACTATTTACTGTAGCTAACCTAGTTTATACTACTGATATATTGAATATTATAAAGAACAGCATAATCAAAGTCATATTATTTAACTCTGTAATCTTAAAGGCCTGGAATTCTGGTTACATTTGTGAATAAAACAGTAACTTTCTTAGAGTTACAAATGTAATGTCGGGTATTTTTAAATAAAACTAATTATCTTTGACTGTAATTGAAAATTCCTGAGAGATTTTGCAAATCTGAATAAATTGAGTCTGATTTAAATAATCGAATATTTTGGACCATAGTCCATTTCAGTGTTGAATATTCAAATCTGGAAAGGTTGAGATTTTAATCAGATAAAGAAAGGGAAATGTATAGTTCTTGTTTTTTGATAATAATAAGGAATATTACGGTGCTCTGCACCTTCTATTTTCACTTGAAACTGTTTTTTACAAATATTTCGGTGCTACGCACCTTTTAACTGTTTTCACAAATATTGCAGAGCTACGCACCTTTTAACTGTTTTCACAAATATTGCAGAGCTACGCACACTTTAACTGCTTTAACAAATATTGCAGAACTACGCACACTTTAATTGTTTTCACAAATATTGCAGAGCTACGCACACTTTAACTGCTTTCTCAAATATTTTGGTGCTAAACCACCTTTGTTAATAAAGCAAAGCGCAGAGCCGTGTAATATTTGTAGCAGTGCAATTGTGATAGGAAATCCGAGGTGCAGAGCACCGTGATATTATGAGCTAACACTGAATTCCAATAAGAGCGCGATTTAGCTGAAGACAAATTATATGCAGAAATTAGTTGCTATTCCGGTTTGAAATTTCTGGCCGCTGCTTCATCAAATTCATGCTCTGAACGCGCGATTACAGCTGTAGCCAGACAATTCCCTATGACATTTACCGATGTACGTGCCATATCCATTAAAACATCAATTCCAAGTATAATAAAAACTGGTTCTACCGGTAAACCGAAACTAACAACTGTTCCCAGAAGTATCACCAGGGCCGCTCTTGACACACCAGCTACACCTTTACTTGTAAGCATCAGTGTAAAACAGATAACAACCTGTCTTGTAATTGGAAGATCAATGCCTGCAGCCTGTGCAACAAAAATTGATGCCAGGGACAGATATAGTGTTGTGCCATCGAGGTTAAAACTGTAACCAGTCGGGATAACGAATGCAACGATTTTTCTTGGAATTCCGAACCTCTCCATTGCTGCCATTGCAGATGGCAGCGCTGATTCTGAATTTGAGGTTGCGAAGGCAATTGTTGCGGGTTCGGAGACTGCCTTAATAAATGGTCTGACAGGTATTCTGAAAATCAATGCAACCGGAAGCAGGACTGCACCAAGGAAAACAAACAATGCTACATACAAAGTAGCCAGGAGTTTAAAGAGATTATATAGAATATCGAGTCCCATGTGCCCCACCGTATAAGCAACAGCTGCAAATACTGCAACAGGTGCATAGTACATAATTATATTGGTGAACTTAAACATTACTTCTGCGAGACTTTCACTAAACCGTATCATGGGCGCTCTGTACTTCTCTTTGACCATAGCTACTGCAATCCCGAAAATAATACTGAATATTACAATCTGGAGTACCTGACCTTCGAAAATTGATTTTGCAATATTCTCCGGAAAGATGTGAAGTATAAAATCGCCTGCAGACTGGGCTTTAATAGCTGCAATTAGTGGTGCTTCAGGATTTGTAGGCAGCACAACTCCCACACCTGCTTTACCAATGTTTATTGCCAGAAGCCCGATAAATAAAGCAAGGGTGGATACTATTTCAAAATACAGGAGTGATTTCCATCCCATTCTTCCAATCTGCTTAATATTTGCATGCCCGGCGATACCAACTACCAGAGTTGAAAAGAGCAGAGGAGCAATGATTGTTTTTATCATCCTGAGAAAGATATCGCTCAGCACCTGAAGTTTTTTTGCAACTTCCGGGATATCATATCCGAATTCTGCCCCTGCAACCATGCATACCAGAATCCAGGTTGTCAGAGATCTCTTTCTCAGAGCATAAACAAACAGGAGACAAACTGTTATAATTCTAAATATCAGCAAAATAACTGGAGAAATCTCAAGTATATTATTGGCCTTTACAACAATCAGGACAAGTGTAAAACTAATGATGCCAAGAAGCAAATAAGGGAATAGTTTCCAAATTTTTTGCATTAATTTTCTTTATTATGCAATCTTAATTTCTGCTTACTAAGATTAGCCACAACCACCTGAACAATCTGAATGTTCTTTACTGCTGCATCCTGAACAGGAGTTCATTGACGCAGCCGATTCACGTTCAGTGGCTTCACGGACTTCAACAATTTTACCCGAAAAAAACAGATCAAGACCAGCCATAGGATGATTGAAATCCATTCTTACGTATGTATCAGTAATTTCATTAATAATTCCGTTAAGAGGATTCCCGTCTGAATCCGTCATCGGAACCTCGTTTCCTACCCTGCAAATGTCTTCATTTATTTTTCCATTGGCTTCAAAAACGCCAACAGGAACATTTATTATCATTTCTTCCCTCTTGTCTCCATAAGCCATTTCAGAATTTAGAGTAAACCTGAAATTATCTCCTGTTTTCAATAAACCGATATTTGATTCAAAAACAGGTAGCAGTCTTCCCGTTCCATATATAAATGTTAATGGCCTGGACTCATCCAGCTCCTCAATAATTCTTCCGTTTGAATCATTCTCTCTCAGTTCATATATCAGAGAGACCATTTTATTATTTTCAATTTTCATTTAAACAATATTTTTAAAGGTTCAAATATAATTCAATTTGCCGGCCGGTGAATCAGACAATAAAGATTTTAAGGATAATTATTGAATAATCCTGATGAGATGGAAGTGTAATAAAAAATGTTTAGTAAATAAAACTGATCCTTATTTCAGGATTATCATAGAGACTATAAGGATTATCTAATGGCCACAAAACCATAAAATCAAGTGATGATCTTCTACCTAAGTGCTGACTGATACCTCCACCAACAAGAACGGTATTTAAGTAAAATCTTTCAGAATTGAAGGGATTAGGCCACTTCCAAAAGTATGAATTAAGACTTAACAATTCATCTTCCACGTGAAGGAAAATTCCTGTATGTCCCCCCATAGGGATGACTGAACTAAGATCTTGAACTATTGCAAATTGAACATAGCTTTTAGCTCCATATAGAGCTGTTGCAGAAGAAGGGTCTTTATAATACCTGTAAGTCGGGCCGATAGCTACTGCCACCCGGGGTAAAACCCAGTATCCAATTACAGGTGAAACCTGAATATCAGTTATCGTCCCAAACTGTAATCCGAGATTTCCCCCATAGAAAAGTCTGTCTTTAAAAGACGGCGTTCCATTATTGTCCTTCTGGTCAAAGGGGAATTGTTCCTCCTTTGTACTTTGCCCTGATAATATTGAAAATGAAATAAATAAGAGTATACTAACCAAAAAGAAGGTCCGCGAATGACTGATTATTGCAGTCTTAATATTATTGAGTATCATTTTTACAAATTTGTAATTTTAAGTGTGAACGATACAAATAAACGAAAAAATGCACTTAATAATATGTCATGCATTCAATCTTTTTTACATAAATATTTGCAAGAGAGAAGACGGGAAGAAAGGAAGTCATAAGATATTCCTCATGTATCTGATTGTACCTTATTTTTCAATTTTTTCAAACGAAGCGATCAGTCCTTTTATTAGGGAGGAGCTGAAACCATTATGCTCCATTTCATTCAATCCTACTATAGTACATCCCTTAGGAGTGGTCACCTTATCAATCTCATATTCCGGATGTTGATGCCGTTCTATTAATAATTCCGCAGCTCCTTTAACTGTCTGATTTACAATTACACTTGCCGTAGCCGCATCAAAACCGATCTGAATGCCTCCCTGAATCATTGCCCTGATGAACCTGAGAACATATGCAATTCCGCATGCTCCTAAAATAGTTGCTGATTCCATCAGATCCTCGTCAATGACCATAGTTGTTCCAATTAAATCAAACAGATACTTCACTAATTCAACCTCTTTTGGTTTAGCTCCGTTATGACATATACATGTAACCGATTTGCCGACACTGGCTGATATATTTGGCATTGCTCTGAAAACCGTTACATTCGTACCGATTACATCCTGAATCTTACTGATAGTCACGCCTGTAGTTACAGATATAAGAAGTTGTTTTCCGGGATCGAGGTGTTTCCTCAGTTCTTCAAGAACGCTTTCAATATTATACGGTTTTACCGCAATAATTATAAGATCGGATTCCTTTATGGCTTCTATATTATCAGACATTATTCTTACTCCGGATTCTTTAAGATGGGCAAGCTCTTCGATATTCCGTCTTGTCACAGTAATATTTTTTGCAGGAATTGTCTGCTCTTTCAACAACCCCTGTAATAAAGAAATACCTATATTTCCGCATCCTATTATTGAAACTCTGTTGTTCATCAATTCCATGTAATTTATTTCTTTCTTAATATCTGAAGTAATGTTTATCGTGACTCATTTATTTTCATATTAACAAATATTTGCTAAATTATTATATAAATATTCGCAAATATAAGATTATTAGTTTAAGTATGATATAAAAATAAGTGGTTTAGATTAATATTTTATATTTTTGTAAATTTCTATTCAACCATTTAAGAGCTAAAGAAAAACCTTACCCATATAATCCGTACAGTAGTTGCTAAAATGATTCCATTATTCATTCAATTTAATTCATTAATTTTGGCTGTACCAGGTGGCAGAATAGAGTAAATAAATTGATTAACAACCAATTCTGGATTTTATATTCGTAGTCACAAGGAGTCAATATTATTAAATATCTTTAGTAATAATTTTGGACTCAGAACTGAATTAAGTTATAATGTAAGAATATGAATATAGTTGTAAACGGAGGAACCAGAGGTATCGGGAAGGAGATAATAAATTTCCTTGCGCAAGATATTAGTAATCAAATTTTTGTAACAGGCAGGAATGAAAAGGCTTTAAATAGTCTTTCAGTCAGATATAAAAATGTTAAATCATTTTCTTTAGATATGTCACTTTTTGACATCCAGCAGGAGAAGTTCAGAGCGGCAGTTTCCAATCATTTTGAAAGAGTTGATATTCTCATTAATATCGCAGGATTCCTTATCGCTAAAGATTTCCTTCAGACAACCAATGATGAAGCCAGGCTGATTATGGAAACAAATTTTTTCGGACCAGCTTCGCTGATAAGAATATTAGAACCAATAATGTCGTCAGGATCTCATATTGTTAATATCTCAAGTATGGGAGGTTTTCAGGGGAGTGCAAAATATAAGGGGCTCTCCTACTATAGCGCATCAAAAGCTGCATTAACCTGTCTTACAGAGTGCCTTGCAACAGAATTCACAGAGTTTGGTATTTCTGTAAATTGTCTGGCCCTGGGTGCAGTCCAGACAGAGATGCTTGATGAAGCATTTCCTGGTTACAAAGCTCCTGTTGATGCCAAACAAATGGCTGAATTTATTTCTGGTTTTGCTTTAACCGGACATAAGTTTTTTAATGGAAAAATATTACCAGTAGCTTTGGGCAATCCATGATAGGGGCTGTTGAAGATGACAAAAAACTTTATTCATAGGTCTTTATCTCAATTTTGCCATCGAGAGCCAGCAGACCATTAAAAGCAAGCGCTTTCAGTTCATCCTCCCCTGGATAGACAACGACATTTGCTATAAAACTGACCATAGACCTGATAGCAATGATATTAGTAACCTGATATGCCATACCGCCGGTAAGAATGATCGCGTCGACTTTCCCGTTTAATACAGCTGCCATTGCTCCTATTTCTTTTCCAATCTGGTAAGAGGCAGCATCTCTGATAAGAATGGCTTTCTTGTCGCCATTTTCTGCCATTTTACACACCTCAATATAACTGTTGGTTCCGAGATATGCCACCATCCCTCCTTTCCCTGTAATCATCTCCTTAAGCTCATCATACGAAAATCTTCCACTGAAACAAAGATCGACTAACTGCCCAGAGGGAAGACCGCCTGAGCGTTCCGGAGAGAAAGGACCATCGCCATTTAATGCATTATTCACGTCAATTACTCTTCCATTTTTATGTGCCCCAACACTAACACCTCCACCCATATGCGCAACAACGAAGTTTAAATCTTCATATCTCCTTCCAATGGAAGTCGCATAAATACGAGCAACTGCCTTCTGGTTAAGGGCATGAAAAATAGATTTTCTTTCAATTTCAGGATGGCCTGATATTCTGGCAATAGACTGAAGTTCATCCACTACCACAGGATCAACAATGTAGGCTGACGCGCCATTTAAAGATGACGCAATATCATCTGCAATAAGTCCGCCTAAATTACTTGCATGCTGACCAGAAAAACCCGCAGCCAAATCATCCTTCATCCTTTGATTGACATTATATATACCTGATTCAATTGGTTTTATCAGTCCCCCTCGACCTACTACCACAGCGATCTTTTCAAGATCTGTTTTTCGTTCCGATAATTCATTCATTATCAGATTTCTTCTGAAATGAAACTGATCGGTAATTCTCTCAAATTTCTTTAATTCTTCTGAAGAATGCCGTAAAGTTTTTTCAAAAACTAGTTTTTCTTCTTCAAAGAGAGAAAATTTGGTTGATGTAGATCCCGGATTGATTGCCAGAATTAAGCGATTTATCATAAATAAGATTGGTTTCTGGTGTTTCTTTCAGACGTTATGCCATCAGACATGACAATGCAATGCAGTAATACTTGGATATTTCGCTTTCACTTCTGGACATTACAACTACAGGTTTTTCCGTACCCCTTATTAGTCCGGCAATTTTACCATCTGCAAAGAGCATGAGTCCTTTATAGAATGGATTACTGGATTCAAGTGAAGGAAAGAGTAGGATATCCGCATCACCATCAACAGGAGTTTTAACTCCTTTAATTTTTCCACATTGTTTATCACAGGCAAGAAAGATATCCAGTGGGCCATCCATAATACAATTCTTTATCTGGTCTCGGTCAGCCATTTTGCACATTATTGAATAATCGACAGCGCTCTCAAAATGTCGGCTCATCTTTTCCGATGCTCCTATAAGGGCGATTTTCGGCTTTTCGATACCAAACTTCTGTGCCATCTCGATTGCGTACCTGGCCATGGCAACCTTCTGATCAAGGTTAGGAAAAGGAATTACTGCAGGGTCGGTTATGAACAGAAGCTTATGATATGCAGGTATTTCCAGAGCACATACATAACTTAGAACAGCATCTGGAAGCATTAAACCATTTTCTTTATCCAGTATGGCTTTGAGAAACTTATCTGTTCCTATAAGACCTTTCATGACAATATCAGTCTTATCTTCTTTTGCCAGCCTTACCGCTTCAGTAGATGCATGACTCTCATTATCCGCTTCCATCAAAGTAAATATTTTATAATCAATACCCTCATCATTGCATGTTTTTCTGATTTCGGAAGGGTTTCCGATAAGAACAGCGTCAATAAAACCCTTATTGACCGCCTTTGCGATCGCGGCAACAGTATTGGTATCCTGTGCCCAGGCAACAGCAATACGGTGCCTCTTTTTAAGTGCAATTACCTTTTCCTCCATCTGTTCCAGGGTCCTGATCATAATCTTTCTATCTGCATGCTGCCGCAGCTAAAAGTATGCTGTCGAATTTAGCCTGTTCCGAATCTGATCTTGATGTCAGCACTATCGGAACCATGGCTCCCAGAATTATTGAGGCGACTTTAGCTTTAGCAAAGAAAACCAATGATTTGTATAATACATTGCCCACTTCAATATCGGGCATCAGTAAAAGATCAGTATCGCCTGCTACTTCACTTTTAATCCCTTTAAGTTGTGCGCTCTCAAGACTTACGGCATTATCGAATGCGAGAGGACCGTCAATAATACAATTTTTTATTTGATCCCGTTGATTCATTTTTGAGAGAAGGGCTGCGTCGAGAGTAGCCTGCATATTCTCATTAACCATTTCTACTGCACCAAGAACAGCAACCTTTGGCATTGTATAACCGAGACGATTAAGACATGCAACTGAATTGTTAACTATGGCTATTTTGTCGTGAAGAGTCGGCGCAATGTTCATAGCTACATCAGTTACAGCAATCACTTTTTTATAGGTATCCACTTCAAACAGTGCAAAATGCGACAACAGATTACCGGTTCTCAGGCCCCATTCCTTATTAAGGACACATCTTAGCAGAGTTGCGGAACCGATCTTTCCTTTCATTAGTATATCGGCCTGTTTACCACTAACCATCTTTACAGCAGTCTCAACAGACTTTTCAGTTTCATGTTCATCAATAATCCTGAGGCCGGTGATGTCATAATTATTTGATGAACAAATAGAGTGAATTTCCGCTTCGTCCCCAACCAGTATTGGATCAATAATATTATCTTTCCATGCTCTGATAACGGCGCCCAGTGAATGCTGATCATTTGCTGCAGCCAGAACGAGCTTTTTCCTGGGTCCTCCCTCAACTAGACGTTTCAGGTCATTCATGTTTTTTAATACCATAGAATCAGGATTTTATGTTATTATCTAAACTTTGTGATGCTCAACAATCTCGCGTGTCTCAGAGGCAATAACAAATTCTTCATTAGTTGGAACTACCATAACAGTTACCTTGGACTCTTTCTTACTGATAACCAACTCCTTGCCATGAACTCCAGCATTCGCATTCCGGTCAAATATAAGACCCATAAATTCAAGGCCTTTACAAATATTTCCCCGGGCTTCCGATGCGTTCTCGCCTACTCCGCCAGTAAAAATCAAAAGATCGACGCCCCCCATAGCAGCGGCATACGCTCCGATATACTTTTTGACACGGTATTCATACATTTTAAGAGCCAGTACTGCTCGCTCCTCGCCCTCTTCAGCAGCTGATTCGACCTCTCTCATATCTGAGGAGATACCTGATATACCCAAAACGCCACTATGCTTATTCAAAAGCGTATTCAGGGAAGAGTAGTCTATTTCTTCCTTTTCCATGATTAAGGTGAGCGCACCGGCATCGACATCACCCGATCTGGTACCCATAATAAGTCCTTCAACAGGTGTGAGTCCCATTGAAGTATCAAGTGATTTGCCGTCTTTTATGGCAGTAATTGATGCACCATTACCAAGATGACAAGTAATGATTTTCTGTGTGCTATAATCAAGGTTCAGAATTTCGCAAGCTCTTTTGGAGACATAACTGTGACTTGTTCCATGAAAACCATAACGCCTGATCCCGTATTTTTTGTAGAGTGAATATGGAAGGGCATACATGAAGGTATAATCAGGCATTGTCTGATGAAATGAAGTATCAAAAACGCCAACCTGGGGTACATTGGGTAGAACTGTTCTCATTGCATATATTCCTTTAAGATTGGCAGGATTATGCAGAGGTGCAAGGTCAGAGCAATCTTCAACTCCTTTAATAGTTACATCATCAAGAAAACAACTTTTCTGGAAAGTTTCTCCGCCATGCACAAGACGATGACCTATTGCATTTATTTCGTTCAGATTTTTTATCACTCCTCTCTTTTTACTTACCATTAAGCCAAGCAGATACTCGATGCCGGTCTGATGATCAAGTATCTCACCATCAAGTTTTACTTTATCGCCATCAAATCTTTCATTTTTCAGGAAGGATCCTTTTAATCCGATTTTCTCAACTATTCCCTTTGCCAGAACCACTCCCGAGGTCATATCGAAAAGCTGATATTTGATTGAAGAACTACCGCAGTTAAGAACTAATATTTTCATTATGGAAATGTTTTTTGATTAAAGAAATAATATGAAGGATGGGGTATTTACTCACCTATAAATGAATTCTTAGTAATCTTCACACCTTCCTTGTTATATTCATAAAATCCCCTGCCTGTACGTCTACCCCACTGGTTGGCCCTGACAAGCTTTTTAAGCAGAGGTGAAGATTTGTACTTAAGATCCCCAAATTCATCATAAAGGTTTTCACACCATCTCAGTATTTTGTCAAGACCGATCTTATCAGCCATCTCAAATGGTCCCAGAGGAAGACCAAATCCGACTTTCATTGTAAGATCGATATCCTCCATTGTTCCAACACCTTCCATAAGGATTTCACAAGCTTCATTAATAAATGGAACAATCAACCTGGTGCTGATTATGCCTGGCGATTCTTTAACCGGAACTACCTTCTTACCAATTAAATTCGCAAATTTTACAGTATTCTCATAAGCTTTCTGTGATGTGTAAAGACCTTTGACAATTTCCACGACCCTTGCGTCTGCTTCAGGAGTAAGAAAATGGAAACTAACACAACGGTCCTTATGAATGAGATCAGCAGTTAATTCAGTGATAACCTGTGTTGAGGAATTTGTCGCAATTATAGTATCTCTGCCTACATACGATTCAATTTTTTTTAATATTTCCGCACGCACATTATGGCTATGTTCTCTGGTAGATGATTTGATTGCTTCAATTACAATATCGCATCCTTTGAAATCGGCATAATCGATGGTACCCTTTATACGCGACAAAATTCCAAGTTTTTCGGAATTGGTCATACCCCACCGCTCAATCATACGGTCAAGTTCTTTTGCAAGATCAAGAAATGCCTGATCTATCTTCTGTTGATTCAGGTCAAGTATGATCACATCCAATCCCCTGGAACTTACCATTCTGGCGATATTCTGTCCAACTGAACCTGCACCTACTATTCCAACCCGTGAGAACAAGGTTTTTGGCTTACTATCTTTTGATAGTCCGTAATCCTCCAACCGTTCAATATTTTCTGCCATACTTGTATTATTAATAATATACTTTTACTTATTTAAGTTAATATGAGTTACTCTGGATTCAATTCTGTTTTTTCAGACCTGCTGCCTGATTTGACGCTATTGCTATCATACTTACAATATCGTTTACGGAACAACCGCGTGAAAGATCATTTATCGGTGCGGCCATTCCCTGCAAAATCGGTCCGATTGCCTCTGCATGAGCAAGTCGTTGAACAAGCTTATAAGCGATATTCCCTGCATTCAGATCCGGAAATATAAGAACATTTGCTCTCCCTGCAATGGGGCTACCCGGGGCTTTACTTTTACCAATAGCTTCTATAAGGGCGGCGTCAGCCTGAAGTTCGCCATCTATCTGAAGATCAGGAGCCATCTCTTTCGCTATTCTCGTGGCATTAACCACTTTATCTACCATTTCATTCTTAGCGCTTCCTTTGGTAGAAAAGCTCAGCATGGCAATTCTTGGTTCAAATCCTGCGATTGCTCTGGCTGTATGTGCAGATGCTATAGCAATTTCTGCAAGTTCCTTTTCATTCGGATTGGGATGAACTGCTCCGTCGGCAAATATAATGACACCATCTTCTCCGAAATTTTTATCAGGAAGAATCATTATGAATGCTCCTGAAACAACTGAAATTCCGGGAGCTGTCTTGACATAATGAAATGCAGGTCTCAGCACATCACCTGTGGCATGATCTGCTCCTGATACTTCTCCATCCGCATCACCGTTCTTAATCATCAGTACACCAAGGTAAAGCGGGTCTTCAATAAGTTTTGAAGCTTCATCCTTTGTCATCCCTTTGCTTTTCCTTAGTTCAACCATCATATTTACATAGTGATCTTTCTTTTCGTGAGATTTAGGATTTATAATGGTAGCTTTTGAAATGTTTTTCAATCCAAGTTTCCCGGCATGCGAATTTATCTCCGACGGATCTCCAATTAGTATAATCCGGGCCAATTCTTCCTGCAAAGCAATATCTGCTGCTTTAATTGTTCTTTCTTCATANNGGAAGCACAATCCGCATATTGTGTTTTCTGGCATTTTGTTTGATGCGATCTAATAATTCCATTGTGTATCAATATATTAATAAGTTCGATTTTTTTTTATAAATGTACGAAAAAAAAGTTCTATTAAACAATTTTGTATGACATGATTAAAATCATTTTAAACCTATTTAAAAATAAATCTGACTAAAACGTCATCATGAAAATTATGTTTCAATCATTTTCCTAAATTAGCGGCTCAAAACAGCACTATTTAGATGGAAACCTATTTTACCCGGCTGGATACACTTGGCAGGAATCTGGAAGGCGATCTTAAACACGATAAGATCACAACAACTATTTATTCCACTGATGCATCCGTTTATAAAGAGGAACCTGCCGCTGTAGCCTGGCCAAAAACCGTATCGGATATCAGGAAAATATTACATTTTGCTGTTCTTGAGAAATCAAGTGTAACTCTCAGGGCAGGAGGAACTTCACTTGCAGGACAGGTGGTCGGTTCAGGAATTATTATTGATATCTCGAGATATATGAACAGAATTCTCGAGATAAACAAAGATGAAATGTGGGTACGGGTTGAACCTGGAGTCGTCCTTGATGAACTGAATCTTAAACTAAAAGAATACGGATTATTTTTTGGCCCGGAAACTTCCACATCAAACCGTTGCAACATAGGCGGAATGGTAGGCAATAATGCATGTGGCTCACATTCTGTTGTTTATGGATCAACCAGGGATCATACAATAGAGATAAAGACACTCCTGAGCGATGGTACCGAAGCACTCTTTGGTCCATTGAATAGTAAAGAATTCCTGGAAAAATGTAAACTGAGTAACCTTGAGGGTGATCTTTACCGGAACATAAATAATATACTCGGTGATAAAATCAACCAGCAAAATATCCGTGATGGTTATCCCGACCCAAAAGTACACAGGAGAAACACCGGATATGCCATTGATCTGCTTCTGGATTCAAAAGTTTTTGATCAGGTATCCGATAAGAAATTCAATTTCTGTAAGTTGCTTGCCGGATCAGAAGGAACTCTGGCTGTCACAACAGATATCAAATTGAATGTTATTCCTTTACCTCCTGCAAATAAAGCTCTTGTATGCGTTCATCTAAACAAAAGGAACGAGGCATTTAAAGCTAACCTGATAGCTTTGAAATTCAAACCATCAGCTGTGGAAATGATGGATAACCGGATCTTAAAGCTTACTGAAAATAATGCCAGTCAGAGAAATAACAGGTTTTTTCTGGAAGGTGAACCTGGGGCAATTTTAATAGTAGAATTTGTAAGGCAAACACTTGAAGAAATTGACAATTCTGCCGCCGCATTGATTGAAGCACTGAAATCTGCAGGCTATGGATACTCATATCCTGTTGTAAAAGGAAAGGATATTTCGAAGGTATGGGAGCTCAGAAAAGCCGGACTTGGAGTTCTTGCCAACATGAAAGGCGATCCTAAACCTGTCACTCTTATCGAGGATACGGCAATCAGTGTTGAGGTTTTACCGGAGTATATGGAAGAAATTGAAGTATTACTTGCCAAATATGGTAAGGATGCAGTATTTCACGCACATATTGGTTCAGGTGAGCTCCACATCAGACCTATTCTTAACCTGAAAGATCCTGAGGATGTTAAGCTCTTCAGAGCAATCGGGCTGGAAACAGCTCATCTGGTAAAGAAGTACAGGGGTTCTCTGAGCGGGGAGCATGGCGATGGAAGGCTTCGCGGTGAATTTATCCCGGTGATCCTGGGTGAACACAACTATAACCTGCTGAAGCAGATAAAAGTGTGCTGGGATCCGAATCGTATTTTAAACCCGGGAAAAATCACAGGTACCCCCCCAATGGATAGTAGTCTGAGGTATATTCCGGGAATGCCGACACGCGATATAAAGACCCTCTATGATTTTTCCTCCAGCGATGGTATAATAAGAGCAGCTGAAAGATGCAACGGAACAGCCGATTGCCGGAAGTCGTCAATAATCGGAGGTACTATGTGTCCCAGCTTTATGGCGACCGGTGATGAATTTAAAAGTACACGTGCAAGAGCTAATGTTGTTCGCGAGTTTCTAAGTAAAGAGGGCGATCCCTGGAACCACAAAGAGATCTATGAAGTACTCGATCTCTGTCTCGGTTGCAAGGGATGCAAATCTGAGTGTCCATCAAGTGTTGACATTGCCAAGATCAAATCGGAATTTCTTCAGCACTGGTACGACAGGCACGGAATACCATTAAGGACACGAATGATTGCATATATATCAGTGATCAACAGGATCGGTTCCTTTGTTCCTAACGTATTTAACTTCTTCGTAAAGAACAAATTTACCTCCGGAATTGTAAAAAAGGTTAGCGGGTTTGCTTCAGATAGATCAATACCGCAGATTTACCAAACAACCTTAAGAAAATGGACGAGGAAAAACCTCCCGAAGATCAATCCTGTGAATCCAAAAGGATCAGTATGCCTTTTTATTGACGAATTCAGCGATTTTAACGATACTGAGACAGGCATAACCACTGTCCTGTTACTTACATCACTAAATTATAAAGTGGTCACAGCGGGTCACAAAGTGAGCGCCAGGACATTTCTGTCAAAAGGTCTTATAAGAACAGCAAAAAAGACAATAAGAAAAAACATTCAGGCATTATCTGGTATTATCAGTGATGAAATGCCTCTGGTTGGAATTGAGCCATCTGCAATTCTAGGATTCAGGGATGAATACCCCGAATTAGCAGGAGATGATCTGAAGGAATCAGCAGAAAAGATTGCCATCAACAGTTTTATGGTTGATGAATTCATTGCAAAAGAATTTGCGGCTGGAAGAATTGACCGCAGTTCATTTGTTGATACAAAAGCGAGTATTCTGTTGCATGCCCATTGTCAGCAGAAGGCTGTAGCATCATCGGCCTGTACTATTGAAATGCTTTCGATACCTGTAAATTATTCAGTCAAAGAGATCCCTTCCGGATGCTGTGGTATGGCCGGGTCGTTTGGGTATGAAAAGGAACATTTTGAATTATCCAACCTGGTCGGCGAACTCATCTTATTCCCCGAGGTAAGAAAATCTGACAGCAAAACGATAATATCTGCCCCAGGCACAAGCTGCAGGCATCATATCAAAGATGGAACAGGACGGGTTGCATTGCATCCGGCTGTGGTGTTGTATAATGCGCTTAAGAAATGAGATGCTGTTCAGAGTTAAGAGTTAATCACAGTTTAACCTTAACCTTAACCTAATTAATAGCTGCCATCGTTCTCAGCAAACTTGCTGCCCAGGAATAAATATTATGCCTTACAATTACCAGCCGCATTTGCGTCATTCTCTGATTTTGTTCCTCTTTAGTCATTTCCAATGCCTGTTTTATTGCATCGGCTGATTTTTCTATGTCATAGGGATTTATAATAATCGCACTCTGAAGTTCCTGCGATGCCCCGGCAAAGCGACTAAGAATAAGAGATCCGTCATTTTGATGTCGGGAAGCAACAAACTCCTTGGCCACCAGGTTCATACCATCATGCAGTGATGTTATCATACAAAAATCTGCCGAAGAATACAATGGCGCTATTTCTTCGTGGCTGTGATGCCGTTTAAGGAGGATTATCGCCTTCCAGTTTTTGGATTTGAATCGCAGATTGATTCTGTTAGTTTCATTTTCGACTGCACTTACCGTGTCAGAATAACTTTTCAGCTGTGTCCGGCTTGGCGCTCCAATCTGTATAAAAGTAAACTTACCCACAAACGATGGATTTTTCTCCAGGAAACGTTCAACAGAAAGAAATTTTTCAACAATACCTTTTGTATAATCAATCCTGTCAACCCCTATGCCGATAAATTGCGCTTTGAGACCATACTCAGTTAACAGTTGGGATGGCTTAATTTTAGGCAAATCAATATCAAAATCTTTCAGTGTGAATGCAATGCTGATCGGAAATGGTTTTATATAAGTAGTCCGTCCACCCATTTTTACCGAAAAATTCTCCCATAAAACTCTGGATTCAAGCGCATTATTAACTGTTTCAAGAAAATGGTTGCAATGATATTGTGTGTGAAATCCTATAAGATCAGCTCCAAGCATACCCTTCAGTATTTCCCGTTGCCATGGACAAATTCCAAAAGATTCCGGATTTGGCCACGGTATATGCCAGAATATTGCAACTTTAGCCTTGGGTTTTTCTTTTTTTATAAGTTCCGGTAACAATGCAAAATGGAAATCCTGAATTAAAATGAATGGTTCCTCTTCATTCTTTGTTTCATCCAGGACAGCTTTGGCAAATTCTTCATTCACTTTTTTATAATAGCGCCAATCGTCATTTCTGAAGGTCGGCCTTGTATGTGCTATATGACAAAGTGGCCATAATCCTTCATTTGAAAAACCATAATAAAAGTGGTTTTCTTCTTCTTTTGTAAGCCATAGCCTTCTTAAAGTATATTTTGGCGCATCAGGAGGAACTTCAACTTTATTGTGTTTGTCTACAGTCTCTTTATCGGCATCCCCAGATCCTGAGGCAATCCAGAGGCCGCTGCAAGCCTTCAATATTGGTTCCATAGCGGTGATCAAACCACTGGCAGGAACAATGCATTTAATGTCTTTGCCTTCGTGAATATGCATATATGGCTCCCGATTGGATACTACAATCAGCTTCTTCCCATGCAAAAGGTTTTCCATCTCCACCCTGAGTCTTTCGGGAGTCCAGATAGCCTCTGCGCTTGTTCTTAACCGTGCTTCTTCCTCGGCAGTGGCTTTGGCTTCATTCATAGCCTGTGCAATAGATTCGATCTCTTTATGCAGCGGATCAAGAAAGTCGAGATGAGGTTCAGGCTTTATTTGTCGTATATTTCCGGTTCGTATTGCTTTTACCCATTCAACAATTTTATTTACCTGTCTTAAAACGCCCCAACGTATCAGAAGTAAAGTAACCACAGAGACTAAAAATGCCTGAAGAAACCAACCCATGAAATTACGGGACCAGATGTTCCGGAGGACTTTATTTATATATCCTGCATCAGCGTAAAATACTACGGCGTTATTGGATCTGCCTGATTTTTTTATCGGCCTGATATATTGATATATTTTCCTGTTTCCTGATTTAAAAAAATTCCCAATAGAAGTATCTGCATATATTGATTGGGAAATGTAGTCTCTCGAATATTTAATAAAACCTCGCGCAGAATTGCTGCACAAAATGCTGTCATAATTGTAATAGATTGCAAAACCAAGAAGATTAAACTGCCTGTTTATACTGTCTGAAAAAAAGTTAATGTTATTCTGACCCAATTTTTCAAAAAACAAGGCATCGTGTATGAATATCTCATTTGTAACCTGTAT
>PLMC01000026.1 GCA_003141495.1 Bacteroidales bacterium | reverse complement strand
GACTACGAAAAACCTATGGAAGCATCATTGCGTCTGGTTGAAGAGATCCTGCCCGGATACGGCTTTAGCCAGGATAATGTTGAATCTACTAAAAAGATGATAAGAAACTCTTTTTCAGGTCATCAGGAATCTTTAACTGATAATATTCTTCATGATGCCACATATGATTATCTCGGTCGTGTTGATTATATGAAGCTAACTGATAAATTATTAAGAGAGAGAACGGAGTACGGTAAACATCCTGATAATAAAACATGGATTGAATTCCAGCGGAAACAATTATCCGATCATGAATTTATTACAAAAACAGCCAGGCTTATCAGAAGTGTTACTAAGGAGGATCAGATCGCAGGACTTCAACTTAACAGCGGTTAATCCAAATTCCTGGCGAAAAGTGCATAAAATAAGTTTTTAAAACGTACTTTTACAGCCGTATTTTAATAGGCACTGTTTATGGAAAAGTTCGATTGGGGATGTCTGCCGTTCGGTTATATAAAAACAGATTTCAATATCCGTTGTATTTATAAAAATGGCAAATGGGGTAAGCTGGAAGTTTCTTCTTCAGAATACATTGATATTCATATAGCTGCAACAGGACTGCATTATGGACAGGAGGCATTCGAAGGACTTAAGGCATATATGGGAAAAGACGGAAAGATAAGATTATTCCGTTGGGAAGAAAATGCAAAAAGACTGATAGCTTCTGCAGACGGCATAAAAATGGCTGCCTTTCCTGTTGAGATGTTCCGGGAAGCTTTGTTTAAAGTAATTCAGTTAAACAAAAGATTTATTCCTCCATATGGATCAGGTGCAACCTTATATATCAGACCCCTGTTATATGGAAGTGGCGCTGAGGTTGGCGTTAAACCGGCATCGGAATATACGTTCCTGGTGTTTGTCACACCTGTAGGCCCCTATTTCAAGGATGGAGTAAAGCCTGTCAACATGCTGATATGCAGAGANNCTTGATGCAAAAGAAAAGAAATATGTCGATGAATGCGGACCCGCAAATTTCTTTGGGATTAAAGATAACACCTATGTGACCCCAAAATCAGAATCAATATTAAATTCAATTACTAATATGAGTCTGCTTGAGATCGCTAAAAGTCATGGTATGAAAACTGAACGGCGGAAGGTTCCGGTTGACGAGCTTTCTTCTTTTGTTGAAGCCGGAGCCTGTGGTACGGCTGCTATAATCAGTCCGATTGCAAAGATATTCGATCCTGAAAAAAACAAGATTTATGAATTTTGCAAAGATGGACAACCTGGTTTCGAAACTATGAAACTTTATAAAAGACTTACGGCAATCCAGAACGGCGATGAACCGGATCCATATGGCTGGGTGACTATAATGGAATAAGATAAAAGTCAAAAGTAAAAAGATAAAAGTAAAAAGGTTGAAGAATAAAGAACAGGGATATTCCAAAACAAGACTGAGAAGTTCCTACCTGACGCTTGTTGTAAGTATCTCGTTGGTGCTATTTCTTCTCGGGGTTCTTGGACTTGTTCTTATAAATGCAAAAGAACTGTCGGATTATCTGCGTGAAAGTATTTCCTTCTGGATAATGCTGGATGATGAGGCAAAAGAACCCGATATAAGGATGTTACAGAAGGACCTTGATGCCAAGTTGTACGTGAAATCTACGGAATATGTCTCAAAGGATGCGGCTGCTGCAAAAATGAAAAAAGAGCTTGGAGAAGACTTTGTAAGTTTTCTTGGTGACAACCCTTTACCGCCAACCATTGATGTATATCTTCACGCAGGGTTCACGAGTCCCGATAGTGTTGCAAAAATTGAAAAATATGTACGGGAATATCCTTTCGTCAAAGAGGTTTACGTTCAGGAATCATTACTTTTCCTCATCAATGAAAATGTTAAGAAGATCAGTTTGTTTCTTCTTGTAATAAGTACATTCCTGTTTCTCATCGCACTTACAATAATCAGCAATACAATCAGATTATCGATCTATTCCAGGAGGTTCCTTATACGAACTATGCAGCTTGTGGGCGCTACCCGGGCATTCATACGAAGGCCCTTTCTTATTCAGAGCGCCATCCACGGACTCCTGGCAGCCCTGATTGCCATGAGTTTATTAATGGGACTGCTATATCTTTTTGAAAAGGAATTTTTTCTGATGTTTAGCTTCGAAAGCACCTATCTTCTCATTCTTCTTGGGGCTTCAATTATAATAATCGGGGTATTAATAAATATCATTTCTACATTTTTTTCCGTTAACAGGTATCTTAGTATTTCTGAAGACAAACTTTATTATTGATATATTATGAGCACAAAGAACAACAATAAAGAGAAATTGAATTTTGCTCTTGGCCGGGAAAACTACAAGCTCCTGGCTATCGGATTCGCTATTATAGTAATTGGATTTCTATTGATGCTTGGCGGCAAATCACCAAGTCCCGATAAATTCAGTGACAACATTTTTAGTTTCAGGAGAATTACGCTTGCTCCTATTGTTGTGCTGGCAGGCTTCATTTTCGAGATATGGGCAATTATGAAAAAGCCCAAAGAGTCTGATAAAGAATAGTAAGAATTACACAAAACATATTGGTTTGAAACATTGATTCCCGGATTTATCCGGGGACTATCAGAGTTTTTACCGGTAAGAAGTTCGCTGAACTCGTATGGATGACAAGCAAAAAAGCATTTTTGAGGAGGGACAGGTTCTATTATTTGATAAGCCGGTTTACTGGACATCATTTGATCTTGTAAATAAAGTCAGAATAATTATCCGGAGCACTTTTGGCATTAAAAAAATAAAAGTTGGCCATGCAGGGACACTAGACCCGCTGGCAAGCGGATTGATGATCGTTTGTACAGGTAAGGCAACCAGGAAGATTGATGATTTCCGTGATCTTGATAAAGAATATGTTGCTACAATCCATCTTGGAGAAACAACCCCCTCGTTCGATCTCGAGACAGAAACCGATAATCGTTACCCCACAGATCATATAACTGAAGAAATGGTGAAAGATGTCCTGGCTGGGTTCTTAGGTGAACAGAAACAGTTTCCACCGATGTATTCTGCTAAATTGATATCAGGAAAGAGAGCATACGAATTTGCCAGGAAAGGTATAGAAAAAAAGCTTGATCCGGTTTCGGTTTTTTTCAGAGAAATAGAATTACTCTCTTTTGAAATTCCTGAAATAAAAGTCAGATTGTTGTGCAGTAAGGGAACCTATATAAGATCATTCGCAAGAGATTTTGGAACTGCATTAAAAAGCGGAGGTTATTTGTCATCTCTTGAAAGGACTGCAATAGGAGTATATCATGTCCGAAAAGCTTATAGTTTGGATAAATTTCAGGAATATATCGAACAAATGAACCCTCATGCTGTTCTGAGACGATAAGGAATGAGTAGGAATCAGTGGAATCAGACATTTTTTAATTTTAAAAAAAATATACTATCTGATGTAACAAAATTGAAATTTCTACGTATAATGGACTTCTTTAATTTACAATGATTATTTTTTTATTATGAAACTATCGCAATTCAGGTACAATTTGCCACAGGAGCTCATTGCGCTTTATCCTTCTGAAAACAGGGATGAATCGAGATTATTGGTTGTTAACAGAAAAAGCGGAGAGCTTCAACACAAAATATTTAAGGATATTACTGAATATTTCAATCCGAATGATGTTCTGGTTTTCAATAATACGAAGGTTTTCCCTGCAAGATTATATGGTAATAAAGAGAAAACAGGTGCTGAAATTGAAGTTTTTCTGTTAAGAGAGTTAAACAGGGAACAGCGTTTATGGGATGTATTGGTCGACCCCGCCAGAAAAATCAGAATCGGGAACAAATTATATTTCGGGGAAGATGACCTGTTAGTCGCAGAAGTTATAGATAATACAACCTCGAGGGGAAGGACACTGAGGTTTTTGTTTGACGGAACCTATGATGAGTTTAAGAAAACATTATACAGTCTAGGTGAGACCCCTCTGCCAAAGTTCATCAACAGGAAGGTTGAACCAGAGGACAGCGAGAGATATCAGACCATTTTTGCAAAGCATGAAGGTGCAGTTGCAGCCCCGACAGCCGGCTTGCATTTCAGCCGGGAGTTACTGAAGAAACTTGAGATAATTGGCGTTGAATTTGCCGAGATAACTCTTCATGTTGGTTTAGGAAATTTCAGGAGCGTTGATGTGGAAGACCTTACCAAACATAAAGTTGATTCGGAGAGGATTGTGATCACCGATGAGTCTGTAGAAATTGTTAACAGAGCAAAAGATAAGAAGTACAAGATTTGTGCTGTCGGCACTACCGTAGTAAGAACGCTTGAGAGTTCAGTCTCGACAGATGGCTACCTGAAACCCTTTGACGGCTGGACAAATAAATTTATTTTTCCTCCTTATGAATTTAAGGTGCCCGATATGATGATCAGTAATTTTCATCTGCCATATTCCACACTTTTAATGATGGTATCGGCCTTTGCCGGCTATGATCTTCTCTTTGATGCATACAAGACAGCAGTTAAGGAGAAATACCGCTTTGGCACATATGGCGATGCTATGCTGATTATCTAGGAATTAGCCCTGTTTGACTTTTCCCTTTTAAGTTTGCAACCATGCAATTATGTGGTCTTGAAGTCCATTAATTTTAGACCTTCAGGTATCTTGTAATATTGATGTCAAAGAAATTTCCGTGTTAGTCAAAAAAAACCGATATCTTTTCAAATAATTTTTAACTTTAACTTATTATTAATATGGTTAGAGCAATGCAACCATAACTAATAATAAGTAGTCTTGAAATTAGGTAATAATTGAATCTGTTTTATCTGATAGAACGGATACAAAATATAGTATTAAATATTGATCGGCTTTAAAAAAAAGAGAGTTTAGAACCGGACAGTAATTTTTTTATTATAACTAACCTGACAGTTTGATTTCTGATAGTGTAAATATTGTTTCTTATGTTAATCCGGACTTCGTAAGACTGAGGAGAACGGATATTAGGAAAGTGCTGCTGTGTATTGGGTGCTGGCTGGTGGTTATAGGGCCAAACCTACTTGCACAACCATCATGTCCAGCTGCTGCTTTAGGTTATGCTTATCAAAAAACGATAACACTTAATCATAATAAAGTAAGTGGTGGATCAGATCTGACAAATTTTCCTGTTCTTATAAATATTTTAGGCTCACAAGAACTAAAAACAGTTATAAATGGAGGACATGTTCAGAATGCAAGCGGATACGATATTATTTTTACAGATGCAAGTTATAATAAGCTTGACCACCAGATAGAAAGCTATGATGCAGTTAACGGAAATTTAGTTGCATGGGTTAGAATGCCTGTTTTATCTGCCTCAGTAAATACACCCATTTTAATGCTTTATGGTAATCCACAGATTAGTTTGGACCCCTCTGTTAAAACGGTGTGGAAACCTTCATATCAGGGAGTATGGCATATGGGGGATAATCCTGGAGGGGCAGCTCCTCAATTAAAAGATGCTGCCCAATCGAATGATGGGTTCTCAAACGGAGCTATGGTCCCCGGAGATCTGATTCCAGGGAATATTGGGAATGCTATTCATTTTGATGGAACTGATGATTATTTTGATGTTGGTACAGGAATTTCTCCCGGAAGAACATTCACGGAAGAGTGCTGGATTCAACTTGGAAGTCAATCTGATGGTAGTTATCATGGGTTTTTAGGATTTGATTCTGGTGAGGATTACAACAGGGCTCCTTCCATATGGGTTGTATATCAAAATAGAATACATGCTGGATTTGGGGATAATACAACCTGGTGTCTGTGGCAAACTCCAGGAAGCGTTTTAAATAATGACGGTATTACCTGGAACCATATTGTTACTGCTTTTGATGGTACAGATTATAAGCTTTATGTAAATGGTGAGATTGTCTTTGATGATCCGGAATGGGCAGGAAGGATTCCTTGTAATACCCCGCTTCGAAACATAGGAAGAGTAGATAACTATTTTACAGGGAATCTGGATGAAGTTAGAGTATTGTCTGAAGCATTGTCTTCTGGTTGGATAACTACAGAATATAATAATCAGAAGTCTCCACCTACTTTTTATAGTGTTGGGGTCGAAAGTCCTTGCTCAGTTTTTACATTTAGCGGACTTTGTTCAGGCTCACCCATAATCTATAGTGTACCTAATACTACTGGGCATTCGTACTCCTGGACTGTTGCTGGTGGAAATCCTTCATCTACCATTGGGAATAGCATCTCAGTTACATGGAATGCATCAGGACCCTATTCAATTCAACTTGCAGAATCGGATGGAAGCTGTAACGGACTTTCTATCCCTTATACAATAGTAGTCAGGGCCAATCCTGTTATCACAGCACAGCCTTTAGCTCCAGCAGCAGTGTGTGAAAGCAGTGGTATACAGACGATGAATGTAACGGCATCGGGTTACAATCTGACCTACCAGTGGCAGGAGAACCAGGGTTCAGGATGGAACAATGTGGTCAACGGAGGAGTTTACTCAGGTGCAACGACAAGTTCATTTACACTAACCAGCCCGACACTGACGATGAATGGATATCGATACCATGTTATAATTACGGGAGGATGCGGGGCACCATTAACAAGTAATGCAGTTTCAATAATTGTCAGAGCAAATCCTGTGATTACAGTACAACCAGTAGCCCCGGCAGCAGTATGTGAAGGCACTGGAACGCAGGTAATGGATGTCACAGCAACAGGCTATAATCTGACCTACCAGTGGCAGGAGAACCAGGGATTGGGATGGAATAATGTTGTCAACGGAGGTATTTACTCAGGGGGAACAACCAGCACACTAACTCTTACCAACCCTGCACTGGGGATGAATGGATATCAGTACCGGGTAATTGTGACGGGAGGCTGTGGATCACCTGTAACAAGCAATGCAGTATTAATAGTAGTCAGGGCCAATCCTGTTATAACAGCACAGCCTTTAGCTCCTTCAGCAGTGTGTGAAGCCAATGGTATTCAGGTTATGAGTGTTACCGCTACCGGTTACAATCTCTCATACCAATGGCAGGAGAACCAGGGTAGTGGTTTTAATAATCTTTCGGATGTTGGTATTTACACTGGGACACAAACCAGTTCACTTACTCTTACTAATCCGACGCTGGTTATGAACGGGTACCTGTACCGCGTCATCGTTAGTGGTGGCTGTGGAACTCCGATAACCAGCAATTCCGTTGTCATTGTTGTTAATCCTCTAGGGCAGGTTGACCAGACTGCAAACCAGGTTGTCTGTAACGGAGCAAACATTACAGCAATTAATTTTACCACTGTCAACACAGGTGGAGTTACAACCTATGCATGGACCAATTCAGCTCCGGGCATAGGTCTGGCAGCAGCCGGATCGGGGAATATAGGTGCGTTTGCAGCAGTCAATGGAGGCACAGCACCTGTAGTTGCCACTATAGTAGTAACACCGACCTTCACCAACCTGGCAGTAGGTTGTGCAGGACCGACAAAGACATTCACGATAACAGTTAATCCGACAGGAGAGGTAGACCAGCCAGTTAACCAGGGAGTATGTAACGGAGCCAATACGGCAGCTATAAATTTCACCACCACTACCAGCGGAGGAGCAAGCAGCTATAGCTGGACGAACAGTGCACCGGGCATCGGTTTGGCAGCAGCCGGATCGGGCAATATAGGGATATTTGCAGCAGTCAATGGAGGCACAGCACCTGTAGTTGCCACTATAGTAGTAACATCGACCTTCACCAACCTTGCAGTAGGCTGTGCAGGCCCGACAAAGACTTTTACGATAACAGTCAATCCGACAGGAGAAGTTGA
>PLMC01000105.1 GCA_003141495.1 Bacteroidales bacterium | reverse complement strand
ACCAATACTATTTCAAGAAAATTTATGCCATACCTTATCGGAGCATGCGATATATATGCAGCTCCTTCACGGCTTGAAGGTTTTGGTATGCCCCAGGTGGAGGCCGGTGCGTGTGAAAAGCCGGTGATAGGTATTAAGGCAATGGGAATGCTTGATACGCTTATACATGGCGAAACTGCATTCCTTGCCAATGTAGCACAGAAAATAGTTGTCGACCAGGTTACTCTTGGCGATGAATCGGGATTTGAAGAAAAACACAAAGTGCAGTTTAAAGAGCCGAGAACAGTAGATTATCGTGCAGATGTCCATGATATTGGTAAGTATCTGATGCTTCTTATGACTGATGCAGCATTACGCGAAAAAATGGGTAAAGCTGCAAGAGAAAGAGTTGTGAAGAACTTTGATTACCGTGTTGTAGCAAAACGGTTTGTACAGATAATGAGCGACAAATTAGGAATAAAGTAATCTGAAAATTAAGACATTCAAAGATTAATATTTTCGAATGAAAAAATAAAACTTGATAATGAAGATTTCGGACCAACAGGAGATTGAAGAAGCAAAGAAAGCCGCTATTGAAGTGCTGATTCATAATTCACACGGATCATATCACGGCCTGCCCCGTACCGCAGGCTGGGGATATCCCGAGCCATATACAAGAGATCTTATGTTTTCTGTATTTGGAATAGCTGTATCCGGAAACCAAAAACTTCTGGAGAGTATACGTAAGGTATTGGAGACCCTTGCAAAAAACCAGACTGAACATGGACATATACCTTCTCTGGTACACGACAAAGAGGACAGAGGATCAAGTGATTCCACTCCATTGTTTTTATTGGGAGCCGGCATTTTCAGAAAAGTATCAGGAGAAAAAGATTTTCTTAACACTGCTGTAAAAAAAGCGTTGAATTGGATGGAGTATCAAAGTCCTTCGGACAGATATATGGTCGCCCAGCAACCGACAAGTGATTGGAGGGATGAACAATGGGTGACAGGATACGGACTATTTGTGAACACTCTAGTTTATAGCTATCTCCGACTCCTGGGGAAGAATGAAAGAGCTGATAAGGTACACAGCGAAATGAGCCGGTTCACTATCACAGGAGGTACGATCCATCGTCAGGTTCACGAAGGACTTGTTGTAAAACATAAACCTTATTATGCTTTATGGTCATATAAAATTCATAGCAGTGAACGGTTTGACCTTCTTGGTAATAGTCTTGCCATTCTCTCCGGAATCGCATGCCCATCGAGGGCTGAGGATATGATTTCCTGGATCGAAGAGGAGTGCGATAGTATGAAAAAAAAGGGTGACCTGGCTGTAAGCCTTCCGCCTAACTTCTTTCCTTATATCAAACCTGAAGATCCTGACTGGCATCCAAGATATGCAATATATAACAGGCCGGGAGAATACCACAATGGCGGTATCTGGCCATTTGTCTGCGGGCTTTATGTGGCTGCTTTAGTTGCTGCTAAAAAATATGCACTTGCCAGTGAGAAGCTGGTTGTACTTACACATATTATTAAAACCTCTAACACGGTAAAAGTCAATTTCGGATTTAATGAATGGATAAAAGCACAGGACGGTAAACCCATGGGCCAGGACTGGCAGACATGGAGCGCCGCACTATATCTGTATGCAGTAAAATGCGTTGAAGTTAAAGGAACACCATTTTTTGATGAGATGCGTCTCTATCCAAATCTTTAACTTATTAATACTATTCCTAATAAATATCATAAACATGAAAGCAACTGAATTCACCAAACAATTACTGGAGCTGGAACAAAGTTTAATGAAGTATGCATCCCGTCTTAAACTTGGCAGAGCAGACGCAAGAGATCTTGTTCAGGAAACTTTCCTGAAAGCGCTTTTGAGTCGGGAAAAATTTGTAGATACCGGGTATTTAAAAGCCTGGACAATCACAATCATGAGAAACACTTTTATCAATAACTACAGACATAATGTTCTTCATAACACCCATTGTGATCGTACTGAGGAATCGTTTTTTATTAATCAGACAATTTGTTCAACTTCAGATAACCCGGATTCAGTATATTCTGTTATGGAAATTACCAGTAACATTGAACAATTAAAAGACAAATTCAGGTTACCGTTTAAGATGTATGTTGAGGGTTACAGGTACAGAGAAATCGCTGATATGTTTAATCTCAACATCGGGACTGTAAAAAGCAGAATTTTCCTGGCGCGAAAAGTACTGATGAACCAACTTAAAGCCTAAGAGAAATGAAAGTCTCATAATTCCATTAATACGTAAATTATGCAATTAATTATTAAAATAATGTAAAACATATTATTCTGACAATTTTCACCTTAGTGAGGAAATTTTTATTGATAATATGCAGTCAGGATTGAAAAGGATTCAGGGGATAAAATCCGAAAGCATTTTAAAGTTTTGAGAAGTTATCTAGCCCAACATGAAACCTGCTTTTAATAATAAAATAATTCGTAATAAGAAATCTCATCTTAGAGGCGTTTTTCTATTGGCTTGTCTTCTTATATTTACTTCAACAGAGGGATCGGGGCAATGCGTGAATCCTCCGACAGTTACTTTGAGCAATACCGCTGGCAGTACATGCGGATTAACATCTGTAACAATAAGCGGAAACAGATTTGGCGGCGGCGCAACAAAGGTAACACTCACAGAGAACGGCGATGGTTCAGTTTCTCCAACCTCTGCAACGACATCACCATTCGCATTTACTTACACTCCCAAAAGTAAAGACATCGGGAAAACTATTGTAATAACGATAACTACCAATATACCTTCGGGATCTCATTGTTCAGCTGCAAAAACCAGCTATACCCTGACAGTAAATGCTGTTGTTACTTCACCCACAGTTGGCACCATTACCCAACCAACATGTGCGGTAGCAACAGGAAGTGTCGTACTAAATGGGTTGCCTTCAGGTGGAACATGGACATTAACCCAAACTCCCGGAGAAATAATATCGAATGGAACAGGAACCAGTACAACCATATCCGGTCTTGCTGCAGGTTCATTTGCTTTTACTGTTGCTAATGCCGCAGGTTGTATTTCAGCTGCATCTGCAAATGTGGTTATAAGCAAACAATCGCAAGCCCCCTCCCCTCCTGTTGTGGGAACCATCACACAACCAACATGTGCAGTTGCCACAGGCAGTGTGTCATTAAGCGGATTACCACCAACTGGGAGCTGGATTTTAACTTGTTATCCTGGTACAATTATATCAGAGGGTACTGGCACTTCTGTAACTATTTCTGGGCTTGCTGGTGGTACGTATAACTATACTGTGACCAATTCCACAGGATGTGTTTCAGGTCTCTCGGCAAACGTAGTGATATCTTCTCAACCGTCAAACCTATCAGCACCATTAGTTGTTAACATTACTCAACCCATCTACGGATTCCCCACTGGAAGCGTGGAATTAAGCGGATTGCCGGAAAGCGGATCCTGGATAATAACCCGTTCTCCGGATGGACTGACTTTGTCTGGAATCGGAATTAACAAGACTATTTCAGGTCTCACCTCAGGAATTTATGCTTTTACTGTGACTAACTCTTCAGGTTGTACATCGGCTTTATCGGCCAAAATTGAAATTAACACACCTCCGGAAACCTTGTTGTTCATTGTTAAAGATCCGGCGCCTGTTTGTTTTCCGTACACTATTGACATCACAGCTCCGGAAGTTACAACAGGCTCATCCCCGGATTTGACTTATACATACTGGGTTGACCAGGATGCAACCATACCTTACAGAACACCGGTTGATGCAACGGCTGGAACCTACTATATAAGAGCTACAACAGCAAGCTTCAGTTCAGTTAAACCTGTAGTGGTTACTGTGTATCGGATACCTTCAGCGAATGCCGGAGCTGACCAGTCTCTGGAGTATAAGTTTGGCACAACAATGAATGCTGAAATTGCATATAATTATGAAACAGGTTTATGGTCGGTAATTTCCGGGACAGGACTATTTTCTGATGCATCCTCTGCAAAGTCCTCGGTGAATAACCTTTCAATAGGGGAAAATCTGTTTCTATGGTCAGTTACTAATGGAGTCTGCCCTGAATCACATGATACAGTTATGATAACAGTTCATGAGCTTGTCATTAAAACTTTGATAACTCCGAACATGGATGGCAGGAATGATTATTTCGTGTTGGATGGATTAAGTAGCCGGGACAAACCGGAATTGATAATTTTTGACAGAAGAGGGGTGCAGGTTTACAAAAATGAGAATTATGATAACCTATGGAATGGCATTGACTATAACGGGAATCCACTTCCTGACGACACCTATTTTTGCATTATTAAAACAGTAGAGGGCAGGAAAATAACCGGCTACATTGTAATAAGAAGATAGAATGAAAACAATTATTAAAGTAGTGTTTTTTCTGCTGATTCCCGGAGGTCTGTTCGGACAATTGACTCCTGTAACGAATCAGTATATCCTTAATCCACTTACTATTAATCCCGCTTACGCAGGGAACAGAGGGGCGTTGAATATTGCAGCATTCTACAGGCGGCAGTGGGTTGGCATTCCCGGAGCTCCGGAAACAATGACTTTAGCTCTGGATGCTCCTATCCTCGATTCAAAACTCGGCCTGGGATTCATTATTACCAACGATAAGATCGGAGTAACCAAAGAAACGAGTTTTAGTACTTGCTATGCATACAAAATAGGTATGGGTGAAGGAAATCTTTCACTGGGACTGGGTGCAGGAGTTACTATCACAAATACTGCATGGTCTGATCTTTCTGTCCATGATCCCGGAGATGAGTATTATCTTCTTAATTCGAGTGTCTTTGTGGTTCCGGATTTCAGATTTGGAGTTTATTATTACAACCAGAATTACTTTATTGGATTATCGATACCTAAACTACTGGGCAACAAATTCGACTTTAACAAAGACAAATACACTCTGAAGTTTAATCCTGGTCAGTACAATTACTTATTAAATACAGGTTATATTTTTAGTCTTTCTCCGAAGCTCAAATTTTCTCCTTCAATACTTGTAACCATCTCGCCAGGGGAAAAGTTGCTTTATGATATAAATGCTCATTTCATTTTATTTGATCGCGTGTGGTTAGGCGCCACTTACAGGAATAACAGCTCTTTTGCAGGATTGCTTCAATTCGCTGTAAATAATCAGCTTAGATTGGCCTATACATACGATTATGATTTTAACGAACTCAGGAGATACAGTAACGGATCGCATGAAATAATGATCAGGTATGAGTTCCGATACAAGATAAATATCGTAAATCCCCTGATCTTTTAAAAAACACTTAATAATTACGTTTATCGTGAAAAAAAAACTATTTGCAGTCATTCTGACTGCTATTTTGTTTCAGCAGTTTACCTTCGGACAATTAGAAACATATACCGTTACTTTAACTCCATTCAGTTCAAAGAAATATGATGAATTCTCACCTGTTTATTATAAAAAAGGCATCGTGTTTTGTACCAACCGGAGTCCAAACCTCTTTCTGAATTATTCAAGTTCGCAGAATAAACAACAATTTAAAATCTATTATATTGACACAACCCGCAAAGTAAATTCCAGGAGCGCAAGATTATTTTCAAAAGATCTGAAAACTAAATTAAATGACGGACCAGTAACTTTTAATAACAGGGGAGATACAATCTACTATTCAAGAAATCTGGATCTAACCAATAAATTAAGTAATATTTCCAGTGCAAGAAATAAGCTTGGTATTTTCAGTGCAGTACTGGTTGATGGGAAATGGACAAAAATAAGAGAATTCAGATATAATAATGAAATGTACAATATTACTTCACCGTGCCTTTCACAAGACGGGAAAAGATTATTCTTTGCCTCAGATATGCCCGGAGGTTTTGGAGGTTCTGACCTTTATTATTGTAAGTGGCAGGATAATTACTGGGGCGAACCTGTAAATCTGGGTCCGGTGATAAATACAACAGGAAACGAATCATATCCGTTCATTAATGCCTCTGGAGATCTTTTCTTTTCATCTGATGGGCATCCTGGTCTTGGAGGGAAGGATATATTCTTTTCGCAATTCTCCGACACTTCATGGCTTGCTCCTATCCATCTTGATCCTCCTGTTAACTCAAAATTTGATGATTTCGGGATAATAACTGACACACTTTTTAATGAAGGATATTTCTCATCCAACAGGAAGAAATCAATTGATATTTATCATTTTAAAACAATCCATCCACAGATATTTTATCGCAATACCCAAAGAGAAAACCAATATTGTTTCCTTTTCGATGATAATGGATCTATAGTTATTGATACTGGTAAGCTTGAGTATAAATGGAGCTTGGGGGATGGAAAGTCGTCAGATAAAGCGGTTGTTAATCATTGTTTTAAAGGTCCGGGAAATTATGATATTAAGCTTGATATTATTGACAGAGCTACAGGAAAACTTTTTTTCTCAAAATTGTCATATAAATTGGAAATAAGGGATATTGAACAACCATATATTAATTCCTCCGATATTGCAGTCAAAGGGGATATCATAGAATTTGACGGACTTAAATCTTACCTGCCCGATTATAAAATTTTGACATATTCATGGGATTTTGGGGACGGCAGCAGGTCATCCGGAGAAAGCGTCAAACATTCATACAAGAATAAGGGAGAGTATATAGTAAATCTTGGGTTAACATTAAAATCACGCTCAACAGGGAATATTAATAAAACAGGTATTTCAAAGAAAGTAATAATTTTGAATGATCTGAAAGAAAAAGCATCAATTCAGGATAAGAATGCTTCAGACAAAACTTCATCACCGGCTTTAAAGAATTTCGAAAATTTAAAAATTGGAGCTCAATACTCTGCAGAAACTGAATTTCAGAAAGATGCAGTATTCAGTATTGAATTATTGTCATCTAAAAACAGGACCGGTCTGAATAACAGCATATTCATAAATGTACCAAAAAAGTACACAATCAGGGAAATATTTAATCCGGCAACTGACATTTATAGCTATGTAGTTGATCAGCAAATGAGTCTTATGGCAACATATCCCGCGTTCAGAGAAATTCTTGCACTTGGATTTAAAGATGACCGGATAAAAATGCATGTACTTACAGAACCAGCCGAAAAAGAGCTCCATAACCTTATCAAAATAAACGGAGCTTTTGCTGATTCTTACTTTGATACATCCGGAAAGCTGACATCAAATGCATTTGTTATGCTTGATCAGCTGGTTAGGCTCATGAAAAAGTATACTTCCCTTAGGCTTGAGATTGCCGTGCATACAGATAATACCGGTTCTGCTGAATATAATCTTTTATTATCACAAAGACATTCGCAGGATTTGGTAAAATATCTGATTATGAGGGGAATAAATAAAAAAAGACTTGTAGCGACCGGTTATGGCGGATCCAAACCTATCGCACCTAATTTTCTTGAAAAAGATAGAAAGCTTAACCGGCGAATCGATTTTATAATTTTATAATTCAATATCCTTAATCAGCCTTAATTGATTCCGGATAAAAAAGAATAAACGCGTGAAAATGTGTGAATTGCATTGTTTTTTATGGTATTTCAGGTCTAAGAGAAAACAACCATTTTCAAATTACTCCATGCGTGAATTATGTAAATCTTTTCAAAATTTATGTAACATTCCCAAAAAGCTAAAACCCTAATTTTGTAATGATTGAGGGAAACTCCTCATAATAATGGAATCATTACCCGATAATCACTTTTTGATAATTTTACCTGCATCATTATGAAAAAAGGCATTAAAGTTTTGGCATTATTAGTAATGGTGATTTTTATTTCTGTAATATTTACAAAACCAACATCAGCTCAGCAAAATAATGTGAGCTTCCAGGTTTTCTATGATCAGTTGAGCCCCTACGGCGAATGGGTAAACTATCCAAACTGGGGTTATGTATGGATTCCTGATGCCGGAGCAGATTTTGTTCCATATTCAACTCAGGGTCATTGGATCCTGACTGATGATGGATGGGCATGGATGTCTGATTACAGTTGGGGATGGGCGCCATTTCATTATGGACGATGGGATTATGATCAATATTACGGCTGGTTCTGGGTACCCGGTAATGAATGGGGTCCGGCCTGGGTCTCATGGAGAAGAGCTGACGGTTATTATGGATGGGCTCCGCTGGAACCCGGTATAAGTGTCGCCGCCAGTTTTGGAAGGGCATACGATAGTCATAACGATCACTGGATGTTCGTAAGAGATAGGGATATTGACAGAACTGAAATTAATCATTACTATATAAGCCGGACAGATCAGGATCGGGTTGTCAGATATTCATCAGTGATTAATAATACTTATGTTGACAACCGAAGGCATACAACATATGTGACTGGTCCGGCCAGAACAGATTTTCAAAAGGTGTCGGGCAGACAGGTCAAACCTGTAATAATTCAGGAATACAACAAACCAGGACAAAATATCAGTAATGACCACTTCCAGATATACAGGCCTGTAGTTATTAAAAACACCGATCAGAGAAATAAACCTGCACCGGCCAGAATAACTAACCTTAAGGATGTAAAACAACCCTCGGAAAGGAATAAGACAAATCAACAGGGAAACTTAAATTCAACAAAAAATATCAAAGATGTACAGAAGACAAATACTGTAAATCCGCAGAAAAATATAAAAGATACAAAAACACTCCCATCACAGAGTTCAGATCCAAAAAAAAATGTCAAAACAACGAATCAACCTGTTATTGTAAAATCGCAGAGTTCTAATCCTTCTCAGAATATTAAAAAAGACCCCCAGCCGAAGGATGTAAAAACTTTAAATGCTAACCCTTCTCAGAATATCAAAAGCAATCAGCAACCAAATAATGTAAAGACTTTGAATACTAATCAATCCCAGAATATCAAAACTAATCAGCAACAGAATAATGTAAAGACATTGAATACTAATCAATCTCAAAATGTCCAAAGGGAACAGCCACCGAATAATGCAAAAACGTTTAATACAACTCCATCTCAGAATAACAGAAGAGATTTGCAACCAAATAATGTGAAGATATCGAATACTAATCAATCCCAGAATACCGGGAAGGATAAGCAATCGAGTGCTTCAAAATCAGTGAAAAACAACAAACAAGTACAACAAAATAATGCCAACCCTGGTAAGGATACAAAGTAAAAAAACTAACATCGAAACTGCTGAATTTTAACTCACCATAAATCACACACCATGAGTACAAATATAATAGGATACTGGGACAAGAAAAAAGAGAAACTGAAGGAAAAATTTCCATTTATTACCGAAGAAGATTTGCGTTATAACGAAGGTAAGGAAAAGGAAATGATTGAAATGCTTGGGAACAAGCTGGGAAAATCGAAATTGGAACTGTTAAACATTATTGTAGCAATTTAAAATTAAATGAAATGACAAATACAACTGAACTAAAAGGCAACTGGAATGAGCAAAAAGGCAAACTTAAACAAAAATTTGCTGTCTTAACTGACAACGACCTCATGTTTGAAGAAGGCAAAAAAGACGAGATGTTCGGAAAACTTCAAAAAAAATTAGGCAAAACAAAAGAAGAATTACACAAAATTATTGCCGGGCTTTAATTTAAAACTATGTTCTGAAGGTCATCGTTTACAAGCCATCGTTAAACGATGACTTTTTGAATTTTAAAAACCCGACAATATGACCCATGTTTCGTTTGGCTAACGGGTATGAATCTGAATCTTAAGACCAGGCTGATTATAATGTTTTAACCATATAAAGATCCGGAAGTTTTAAGTCAGGTTTCCGGGATGAAATCAATATTATTATGAAAAAAATAATTCCTGTTATCAAGGTAAAAAGCATTGCCAGGGAGCAATCGATTAAACTCAGCGAAAAAGTTATCTCAAAAACTGCTGAAGCTCATAACTTTTTAACAGATTTCGCAGATTTTTTTTTATTTCTTTCCCAAATATGTAAGGAAACCTTTTCCCGTGATTTTGAATTCAGAGAGTTTTTACGTCAGTCTTTCAAAATCGGGTATAAATCATTGCCTCTTATTTCAGTTACCGGGTTTATTATGGGATTAGTGCTCACAATTCAGGCAAGGCCATCACTTGTGCATTTCGGAGCAGTATCATTACTCCCGGGAATGGTAGCTGTATCGCTCATAAGAGAAATGGGTCCGGTTATCACGGCATTAATTTGCGCTGGTAAAATTGGTTCAGGAATGGGGGCAGAATTAGGTTCAATGAAAGTGACAGAACAGATTGATGCTATGGAAGTGTCATCTACTAATCCCATGAAGTTTTTGGTTGTCACCAGAGTTTTAGCTGCTACTTTGATGATCCCCATTTTGGTATTATATGCCGATGCTCTTGGTATGTTTGGAAGCTGGGCCGGAGCAAATATAAAAGGAGACGTAACTTTTGTTTTGTTTTGCTCACAGGCCTTCAGCCATGTTGAATTTATCGATTTTATGCCTGCTGTCATCAAATCGTTTTTTTTCGGAGCTGTGATAGGTCTGGTAGGGTGTTATAAAGGATATACTGCCGGACGTGGAACGGAAAGTGTAGGTATTGCAGCTAATTCAGCAGTAGTATTATCCTCGTTACTTGTGATAATTGTTGATCTTATAGCTGTGCAGATTACTGATTTACTATAAATTCGAAAATTGATGAATCCTTTTCAAAATGAATCTGATTCTCCGGCTGAAACAAAAAGCCGTGACAAGGTTATCGAAATAAATAACCTTAGGAAAGGATTTGGCACACAGGAGGTATTAAAAAACGTGTCGTTATATCTATTTAAGGGCGAAAACCTGGCAGTACTTGGAAAATCCGGCTCCGGGAAATCTGTTCTGATAAAATGTATTGTTCGTTTATTTGATGCTGATTTCGGAACCATAAATGTACTCGGTGAAGATGTGAGTGCATTAAACAATGAAAGACTGGGAGAGTTGCGAAAGAAAATTGGTTTCCTTTTTCAAAGTGGCGCATTGTATGATTCAATGACTGTGCGACAAAACCTTGAATTTCCGCTGAAGAGAATAAAAAGGGATCTAACTCAAATGGAAATCAACGAAAAAATAAATGAAGCGTTGGAAAATGTCGGCTTATCTGATACACTTAATAAAATGCCATCTCAGTTATCAGGGGGTATGAGAAAGCGGATCAGTCTGGCACGTACAATTGTGGTTGACCCCATGATCATTTTATATGATGAACCAACAACCGGGCTCGACCCCGCAACATCAGATGAAATAAGTGCACTAATCAATGACGTTCAGAAAAAGTACAAGACTTCTTCTCTGATAATCACACATGATATAGAATGTGCCCGCAATACGGCAAACCGTATTATAATGTTGAATGACGGAGAGGTTTATAAAGAAGGACGACTTGCAGAATTTGAAAAGTCCCCTGATGTTTTAATCAGCTCATTCTTCAAATAATTAATAAATACATATCAGATTTAAAACTTTATAAAATGGAAAAATATACAAATAAATTCAAAGTGCGGTTAGGTCTGTTTATTGCCGGTGGTTTGATGATTTTTATAGTCACTGTTTTTATAATAGGCAGACAGAAAAATTTGTTTGTTCCTGTTTATAAGCTCACTACAACATTTTATAATGTAAGCGGATTGCAGGTTGGAAATAATATTCGCTTTTCAGGAATTAATGTTGGCACAGTTGACAACATTAAAATAATAAATGATTCAACCGTCCAGGTGGATATGCTGATTCAAAAATATGTTCAGAAATTTATTAAAACAGACTGTGAAGCAGCAATAGGTTCAGCCGGACTTATCGGAGATCGTATTTTAATTATTACCCAGGGCAGTTCAAATTCTTCTTCAGCAAAAGACGGGCAGCAAATTGCGTCTAAGGAGCCTGTTGAACCTGATGCTATCATGTCAAGCCTTCAGGTAACGGCTGACAATGCCGTAATCGTTTCACTTCAACTTGCAGAGATAATGACTAAAGTGAACAGCGGCAGCGGGACTCTCGGAAGATTTATCCAGGATTCAACAATTGCTGAAAATATTAATCAGACTATCATGAACCTTAAGAAAGAGCAGTAAAGGGTCTGGATGAAAACATGAATGCAGCCAAGGAAAATTTCCTTTTCAGGGGTTATTATAAGAGAAGGGAAAAAGCAGCTGAAAAAATTAAGACCGATTCTGCAGAAAAGAAGGCAGAAGAAATAAAAGTAAATGATAAGAAGAAAAAATAACTGAATGGTTAGAGAATTTTCAAAAATGGTAAATTCAAATGTGGCTCAGAAGGATTTTCATACTGTTTTTTATTTCAGCTATTTTAACTGTATCTGCATCAGCACAGAAAACTAATGTTAAATCAGATTCAACTCATCTTTATAAGAATATTGAGACATATTCGAAGCGAAACAAGTTTAATACATTCATGTATCGGTTAATTTTCAAACCAATCATTATCATTTCAAAAAAAGAGGGCAAAAAGAAAGTTTATAAAAAACTGATCCAGAAACCATACAGCACCTTTCAGGGAAAAATTATCCGGAAGATCAACATTGTTACTCTGGATCCTTTTGGTTATTTAGCAGATGACACTACTAAGGCAGAACAGAACAAATTAACTAAAGTTGGGAATGAGCTGCATATTAAGACACGGATTATCGCGATCCGAAACCTCTTGCTTATCCGTGAAAATGAACCGTTTAATTCTTTTTATGTAAAAGAATCCGAGCGTTTAATCCGCACCCAGACATTTGTGCATGATGTTTATTTTTACGTTGGCTCTGTCCGACCAAAATCTGATTCAGTAGATATTTTTATCCGGGAATTGGATAACTGGAGCATCTCTTCTCAGGCGGATATTTCAACTTCACGGATGAAGATTAGTTTAACAGATAAAAACTTTTTAGGACTCGGACAAGAGTTTCAGAATGTCTTTTCAAGAAATATTAGTACCGGAATCGATGCCTTTCGTACTAATTATTTCATTCCTAATATTATGACCACCTATATCAACTCCACTTTACATTATGAAGTTGACGGGTATGGAAATATCAGAAGGAGTATAGCTTTTGACCGGCCGTTTTATTCTCCCTATGTAAAGTGGGCAGGAGGCTTCTCATTTGGTACTCAGGTCAAAAGAGATTCTCTGGAGGGTATGACTCCGGTTTATGTTCCTCTGAATTTAAAATTTAAGACACAGGATTTTTGGGCAGGTAAGGCAATACATATTTTCATTGGCTCTACAGGAGATGAACCCTCAACTAATTTAATATTCTCTGCCCGATATCTGCGTATCCGTTACATCGAAAAACCAACAGATATTAATGACCCTTTACATATTTATTCCAACGAAAATTTTTACTTTGCAGGAATTGGAATATCTACCCGAAAATATGTTCAGGATAAATATATATTTAAATATGGGACTATCGAAGATGTTCCGGTCGGTCGGGTTTTTGAATTGACTGGAGGTTACCAGTTAAGAAATAGTTCCTGGCGGCCATATTTAGGAATGCGTTTTTCCTTTGGAAACTATAATGAATGGGGATATCTGAGTACCAACATTGAATACGGAACTTTTCTTAGTGCCTCACACACTGAACAAGGGGTTATTTCTCTCGGTGTAAATTATTTCACAGGATTAATTGAAATCGGTAAATGGAAATTCAGACAATTTTTAAAACCACAGGTTATAATAGGCATAAACAGGTTCTTATACGATACCTTAACTCTCAATAATGGTCGGGGTATTGATGGATTTAACAGTATCGGATTGTCAGGGACTAACCGCCTTCTGTTTATGCTGCAAACACAATCATATGCTCCATGGAATCTTATCGGATTTCATTTTGGGCCCTTTCTGGTTTGTTCCCTCGGTATGCTTGGTGACGCAATATCAGGATTTAAAAATCGAAAATTATATTCACAATTAGGGTTTGGAGTTTTAATAAAAAATGAAAACCTGGTGTTTAATACATTCCAGATATCCATTTCATTTTATCCCATAATTCCCGGAACCGGACAGAATATTTTTAAAATGAACTCATTCAGCACGACTGATTTTGGTTTCCGCGATTTTGAAACTGGGGAACCTGCTCCGGTGATGTATCGATAGTTATCTTAAGGATATAAACATATTAGGATATTGCAGCTTTGTGCATTCCTACCTTTACACCGTTACACCTTTGAGTCTTTGCGCCGCAAATCTGTAAATGTTGTAACTCTTTTCGGCAATTCTGTAACACTTCCCTTAATTATTCAAATCAACTTTGTATCAGGGAAATTGGTCGGGTTTATTAATGAAGGACGTTTAATTATAATATTTTAATACATAAACAAAATGAAAGCAACAAGATTGAATAACATTAGAAAAAATGTCATTCTGGGTATTTTTGCAGTAATTATTGTTTTTTCAGTTAACTCATGTGCAACAAGTGTGAGTTTTTTAAATTCATCGGTTGTGCCTTCTGCACAAGGTAAGGTAAAAATAAAGACGGACAATAACAAGAATTATGCTATTCAGATATCCATTAGCAATTTAGCTGAACCGACCAGGCTGCAACCATCAAAGCTGACTTATATTGTCTGGATGGTCACAGACCGGGAACTGACAAAGAATATCGGACAGTTAAACAGTTCAAAAGGGTTCATGTCAAAAGCGCTTAAAGGATCCTTTAAAACAGTTTCTTCAGATAAACCGGTCAAAATATTTATTACGGCTGAGGATGATGCATCTATCCAGTATCCGGGCACACCTGTTGTATTGTCAACTGATAAGTTTCAGCTTTAATTGCCAGAACAGGGTAATATTAAGTTAAAGACTCTCCTCATAAATAGCAGATAGAGATAACTATCGGTAAAATGAATGTTGCTGAACTGTTCACTTAAATGTGTGAATGATGTAACATATTAAAAAAATTCTGTAATGATTCCAGGAACAAAGAGACTGATCTTTGCAACGTAATTTATCTATCAAAATATTCACATTAAAATTGAATCAAATGAAAAAATTAGTTTTATCCCTGGCTGTAGTGGCATTTTTAGCAGGAACAATTTCAACTTCGTTCGGACAGGTTCCTGATAAACAATCAGTGAAAGCCAGAGAAAACTTGAAGGAAGAGAAAAAAGATGTGGTAGTAGCAAAACAGGATCTAAAGGTAGCTCAGAAAGATTCTGTATCAGAATATCAAATATTTACTAAAGAATCTGAAATTAAATTCAAAAGTAATGAGAAATGCATTGCTGATTTGAGAGCTGCCATTACCAAAAATAATTCAAAGGAACAGGCTACAGATCAGAAAAAAGTCAGTATCCTGGAAGATAAGAACAACAGCCTGAAAAAAGAATTGGCTGAATATAAAGTATTGGGACAAACTCAATTTACAGCTTTTAAAACTGAATACAATCGTGATCAGGATCAACTTGCAAAAGAACTAAAGGATTTTAAAATCCTATAATCAGGGTCTTCGAAGGTTTAGTCAATTTAATAAAAGGCTGGTTAATTAATCAGCCTTTTAATTTTTTAAGACTTTTGAACTAGCGTTTTATCCACATTCTGACTCACTGATCTTTTATGAATGATTTACTTTATAATTCATTAATATCTTTTGCTTAACCAGCCAGAAATTAATTTAAAGGAAATCTGCCGATAATCTAAACTTTTAATAGCAGTTGCAGAACCTTTTATGTCACCATATTGTTGTATCTTACAAAGAATATTATTAAAATAAAAGAATGACCAGAGTTTTTCTTTTGGTTACACTTTTTTTATTGATTTCAACAGCCTCATTCGGGCAATGTGTGAATGGGCCGACCGTTACCCTTAGCAGCATAACCGGAAATACATGCGGCACAACTCCAGTGACAATATCCGGAAACACTTTTGGAGGAAGTGCAACAATGGTAACTATAACTGAAAATGGCGCAGGTTCAGTTAGCCCGGTTTCAACAAAAATATCGCCATTTACATTTACTTATACTCCGAAAAGCAGCGACTACGGGAAGGTAGTCACCATAACTGTAACTACCAATAATCCTTCAGGTCCCCCTTGTACAGCTGCAAAAGCAACTTATACATTATCTGTAAACGCAATTCCTTCAACACCTGTGATAGGAACAATCACCAAACCGACATGTTTGATACCTACAGGAAGTGTGGCAGTGAGTGGTTTACCATTAACCGGAACCTGGACACTTACACGTAGCCCTGACGGAGTGACAAGTACCGGGACAGGAACAAGTATTACGATTTCAGGTATTGCACCTGGCACTTATACCTTNNCGGCACAACCTGCATCTCCGGCAAGCCCAACACAGACTGTAGACTGCTCACTGGGCCCGGGGAAGGCAGTTGTAAAGGTAACCGATCCCTTAGGAACAGGTCTTACATATAATATTGATGGCGGAATTTTTCAGAGTGGAACTTTCTTCTCTAATATAGCTGATGGAACCCACTCTATAACAGTAAAAAATTCATCAGGATGTACTACAACAGGAGTCAGCTTTCAGGTATTATGCGGCTGTGTAAATCAACCAACTGTGACATTAAAAAGCAGCAGTGGGAATACGTGCGGTACAGCACCTGTGACAGTTAGCGATAACACCTTCGGAGGGAGCGCTACTAATGTAACGATTACCGAAAATGGCGCCGGTACAGTAAGTCCCTCATCATCCGGCACAACACCTTTTGCATTTACCTATACCCCTGCACCAGGAGACGCCGGTAATAGGGTACTAATTACGATAACAACCAATAATCCGTTAGGTTTGCCATGTGCTGCAGCGAATGCTGTTTTTACGCTGACAATAATCGCTATTCCTTCAGCACCATTGGTCGGAACAATAACTCAGCCAACCTGTTCTCTGCCGACAGGAAGCGTTGTGTTGAACGGTCTGCCAGCCACAGGGTCGTGGAACTTAACCAGAGCGCCCGGCGGAGTAACTACAACAGGCTCGGGAAACACTACAACCATATCAGGTCTTTTATCTGATACTTATACCTTCACAATAACTAATTCAACAGGATGTACTTCACCTTCATCAGGAGTTGTAGTTATAAACACTCTTTCCTCAATTCCTCCGGCTCCGGTTGTCGGAACTATCTCCCAGTCAACATGTACATCATCGACTGGCAGCGTGATCTTAACCGGATTACCAGCAACCGGAACCTGGACACTGATACGATCACCTGGTAATGTAACTTATACAGGTTCAGGCACAAGCACTACAATTCTGAATCTGTCTCAGGGAATATATACTTTTACTGTGACTAATTCAGCAGGGTGTATCTCTCCCTCGTCCGGTAGTATCGTAATAACAGCACAACCTGATAGCCCAACGGCACCGGTCATTGGAGTTATAACACCGCCAACCTGTTTTTCGTCGACAGGAAATGCGGAAATAACCGGATTACCAGCAAGCGGGACATGGACATTGACGCGTTATCCCGGAACTATAACTTTGATTGGGACAGGAACAACTACCACAATTTCAAGCCTCCCTGCCGGTTTATATAATTACACAGTGACCAATGGAGCCGGATGCGTTTCAGGAATGTCAGCAAACGTGAATATCCCATCACAGCCGGAAACCCCCTCCCCTCCCCTGATTGGTACAATTACCCAGCCTGGCAATGGGTTAATAACGGGAAGTGTAATTTTAAACGGATTACCTTCGGAAGGGACATGGACACTTACCTTCACTCCGGGCAATCTGACCAGTTCCGGAACCGGAACCACAAACACGATTTCAAATCTCGCTCCTGGAATCTATAACTTTACTGTAACCAACTCAGCAGGATGTACATCCGGCTCCTCGGCCAATTTTGAAATCTATACTTCAACAGGGCCGCCTATAATTGTCGTTACCAATCCGTCTTCGGTCTGCTTTCCATCAACAGCAGATATTACAGCTTCGACAGTTACAGCAGGATCATCTTTAAATTTAACTTACACATACTGGACTGACGCATCTGCTACTGTACTATATAATACGCCTGCTGCAGCAGACAATGGTACCTACTTTATTAAAGGCACTAACTCCAATGGCTTATTCACAGTGAAACCTGTAACAGTAACTATTTATCATAAACCATTAGTTAATGCCGGTCCCGACCAGGTTATCGCTTATCATGCTTCTGCAACTTTGAATGCAGAACTGCCTCTAAGTTATGAGTCAGGGCATTGGTCATTAATTTCAGGCACATGCGATTTCTTTGATACCACTTATGCAAAGACTGAGGTTACCGGACTTTCGAAAGGCAAAAACATATTACTATGGACTGTAACAAATGGAGCCTGCCCTGCAGTCTCTGATTCAGTATTGATTGATGTTCGTAACCAGGTTGTACAAACTTTGATAACACCTAACATGGATGGGAAGAATGATTATCTTATTTTGAAGGGATCAGATATAATGGACAAAATGGAATTAGTAATTTTTGACAGGAGAGGCGTTCAGGTCTATAGAAACAAAAATTATGATAATTCGTGGAATGGGGTTGATTATAAAGGGAATCCGGTTTCGGATGATACTTANNCTCTGCAAGTGGTTATATTGTCGTCCGGCGATAATATATTTGGAGCAACCCCTGATTAATTAAAATTATCCGTAACTTTCTGTGAGTGGAAAAAAGTACGTCCGTTAAATTCAGTCATATCCATTACTCTATACCCATGATCTTTGAGCAGTAAGGTAACACTCCCTTCCGACATGTAGGTATTGGTCCTTAAATCCATTATACTATACAACTTGTTTATGAAAGGAAATGGCGAGAAAATGCCTAATTCAACAGCATCGGAACATTTTCTGTTTTCAATAAAATCAGAGCTGCTTCGTAATACAAATCTCTCAACCTTTTTGTTGTTAACAAAGCATCCGACAAAATTGCAGCTATTTGGCAAAAAATGCAGGTATGATTTAAAAAGACTTTTTATCTGTTTAATTTTGTTAAGTTCTTTCAGATTAATAACAGTCTTCACATTTTTCATTTCCTGTACATCATAATAATAACCACGCCGGGAGGAGAGGACAATCAGATCAGGATCTTTTGCCAACCCTATACTATTGACATAATTATAGAAATCCTCACCGCCTTCAGTAATCAGATTATCAACCCCTTCGTCAGCCACGACTAAATCAGTTGATTTAACCGGCAGGCTTAAATTTGCTATCTCCGTCAGATTTTCTCTGATACTTATTTCGTTCACCACAATCTTTATTAATAAAAGGAAGTTTATAGGTTCAAAAAATATTGATTTTGGTTTGATATGCCTTATTTTATTAAGTTATGCTTTGAGGTTTTTTAAGGATTTAAAATGAATAATAAATTATTGGAATAAAGGTACATACACCTGCATAATCTGTGCTTACATAATTTTATAAATAAGTTATATAATTTACACCTGGGAGATGCTGCCCCCGACATGTAAATAATGTAATTTTCAATTAAAATTATGTAATACACATTCAAGTTAAAGGCTTGATCTTTGCTTTTTAAAAATTCTTATCAATTCAGGAAGAACTGAATTATTAAAATTTTCAAAAAATTACTCTTTAAAAAATATTCGGGTAATAATCCTGGAGACTGGGCAACAGCGGAACTGAAGGGAAATCTAATAATGATGTAAAATGAAAACTAAAATTCTGACAACGCTCTTCGCTTTACTAATAAGCGGTACATTGGTTTTTGCACAAGACACCACAAAACTTGTGAAAAAACAGATGGTAAAGACAAATACTGAGATGCAAAAGGATTCGGTATACTATACCTGTACAATGCATCCCGATGTTAAAATGGATAAGCCGGGTAAATGTCCACAATGTGGAATGGATCTTGTAAAGAAGACAGTTAAAGCCGGGACAAAAGAAAATAAATCGGAAGGATTAATATCCTATACCTGCACAATGCATCCAGAAGTGACATCCGATAAGCCAGGCAAATGTCCAAAATGCGGTATGGATTTAGTAGTGAAAAAATAAGGGACGTAAAATATTCGGAATTAGCTGATCTGAAAACTGCTTTAAGGTTACGAACTTCTGTTTGGTGGCATGTTTCCTGTTTAGGCCTCTTACCTCTTAAATAGTTTTTTGGAAAATACTGCCACTAAACAGAATTTTATTTTGTGATTATAGGATAATCAGATTCAAAAAAGGAAGTTTTTCAACATTCCCTGTTATCAGAGAAAATACGTGAATTATATAATTATTTTCAAAAGTTGTGTAACATCTATCCGGTTAAAGTTGCGCAACTTCGTCTTCTTAAAACTCATAAAAACATATAAATTAAAAATGAAAAAGTATGAAAGGGAGTAAAAAATTACTATTAGTCATGAATTCACTATTGGCAGATGAACTCACAGCAATAAACCAGTATATGGTTCATTCTGAGATGTGTGAAAATTGGGGTTACAGCAGACTTCATAATGCCATAAGAAAACAGGCAATGGATGAAATGCACCACGCGGAGTGGCTGATTGAGAGAATCATTTTTCTTGACGCTGCTCCAACTGTATCAAAACTTAACGCAATAAAGATTGGAAAAACTGTTTCAGAAATGATCAGTAACGACGATAAGGATGAACTTGATGCTGTTCAAGCTTACAATGAAGCGATCAGGCTCGCACGGGAAGTTGATGATCAGGGTTCTGTTGACCTTCTGACCAAAATACTTAAGATGGAAGAAGGGCATGTCGATTGGGCTGAAATACAACAGGCACAAATTGAACAAATGGGTATTGAAAATTATCTGGTTAATCAGGCTGAAAGCCCGATAGCATGATAGATCATTTATCGATCGGAATAATCCGCTCAGGAATTGCGTGTGATACGTATCCGGGTTCCGGGTAAAGTGTGAATGATGTAACTCTTTCTAATAGTTATGTAATACTTAAGGGTAGCGTGAGAACTATCTTTGAGTTTAACTAATAAATGAAAATCATGCCACTATTAACCATTTTAATCGTACTGATTGCTGCAGGTGTTTTACTGTGGCTTGTCAATAATTATATCCCAATGGATGGTAAGATCAAAAACATTTTCAACGTTGTTGTGGTGATTGCTGTAATTGTTTGGCTTCTTAAGATATTTGGGATATTCAGCTACCTCAAAGATATACATATTTAGAAATATATACTTGAGTTAATAAAAGCGTTTGTTCATTTCGAACTGCTCTGTATTATCTATAAACGATTTGCAGGTAGCTTATGAATCATGTTCGCATGGAATATATCGGCACCTTTGCAACTAAAACAGAGGCCGGGTGGATGCTCATTGCACTTTAACGCAAAACAAAAAATGTATCGATAAAACCTTAAAAACATTTATGAAAGTATTAATAGTGTTAACCTCACATGGAGAATTAGGAAATACCAGTGAAAAAACCGGTTTCTGGATAGAAGAATTTGCATCACCCTATTACGTCTTAGCTGATGCAGGTGCAGAATTGACCTTAGCTTCTCCAAAAGGGGGCCAGCCGCCTGTCGATCCGAAAAGTGAATCTGCTGATGCGCAATCCTCCTATACCAAAAGATTTTATGGTGATTATGATCTGATAGATAAAGTGGCTCATACCTTTAAACTAAGTGAAGTAAATGAGGCGGATTATGATGCTGTTTTCTATCCGGGTGGTCATGGCCCATTATGGGATCTGGCAACCGATGCAGCTTCTATAGCTCTGATTGAAAACTTTTATAAAAATAATAAGCCGGTGGCTTTTGTTTGTCATGCACCGGCAGCACTGCTTAAAGTTAAAGCACCCGATGGTGAACCTCTTGTTAAAGGTAAAGAGGTTACAGGCTTTTCAGATACTGAGGAAGATGCAGTCAAATTATCCAAAGTTGTTCCATTTTTATTAGAAGATGAACTAATAAAACTGGGAGCACTTTACAGCAAAGGTGACAACTGGAGTTCTTATGTAAAAGCAGATGGGCTCTTAATCACTGGTCAGAATCCGGCATCATCAGAAGCAGTAGCTAAGCTGCTTTTAATGGCCATCAATGATAAAAAATAATTTTAATAATAAGCACTTTAATAAGCTCTAACATCTGTTTTTAGTCAGGGAAACAATATTTTTTGAAACAAATAAATATAATTATGAAAGGATTTAATAGCAACATTGAAAAAGATACACTGGGAAATAAAAATTTCCGAAAAGTATTATACACTGGTAAACATCTGCAATTGGTACTAATGACCCTTAAAGCAGGTGAAGATATTGGTGCTGAAATCCATCCTGATAATGATCAGTTTTTCCGGTTCGAAAGTGGAACAGGAAAATGTGTTATTGATGGAAATGAATATAAGGTGAATGAAGGTGACGTTATACTTGTACCTGCCGGCGCAAAGCATAATGTTATAAATGTAGATCTGAAAACTGAATTAAAAATGTACACAATATATGGCCCCCCAAACCATCAGGATGGCACAATAAGAACTACAAAAGAAGAGGCAGAAAGAAAAAGTGAAAAATTTGATGGTAAAACAAGCGAATAAATCTTACTGGCTGGATAAATAAAAATTATTAGCATGATACGAAAATTAAAATCCGGTGGATACCGCATTTATTCCATCAAAATAAACCCGGAAACAAAAAAACGCAGGAATCTCGGGACCTTTGAGACAATAGAAGAGGCAAAAAAACACGAACGGGAAATACAATATTTCAAACACCTCAGATAAAAGAAAGATACTAAGTTTGGATAAATATCAAAAAGTCTTTGAACTTTCTATGGTGTGAATAATGTAACTTCTTCTAAAAGTTATGTAACAATTTTAACATAAAAGGAATCCATCTTTGTATATAAATTAAAATGATAAAATGGAAACAACATTAGTTAATACTCAAACTAAATGGTCGGTCGACCAGTCTCATTGCGAAATTGGCTTTAAAGTAAGACATTTAATGATTGCACATGTTAAAGGAGTATTCAAAACATTCGATGCAAGCATTTATACAACTTGTAATGACTTTACCTCTGCAGAAGTCGATCTTTGGATAGATCCTTCTTCCATAGTTACAGGAGATATAAAACGTGATGAACATTTAAAAAGTGCTGATTTTTTTGATGTAAATAAACATAAACAAATAACATTCACTTCCAGCACTATCGGGAAACCAGATCCTGATGGTAATCAGGAATTATGGGGAGAATTAACAATTATGGGCATTACAAAAAACATAAAATTGAATATGCAATTCGGAGGAATTGTTAAAGACCCCTGGGGAAATGAAAAAGCCGGATTTACCGTTACAGGAAAAATCAACAGAAGCGATTGGGGTCTGGTATGGAATGCAAATATTGAAGCCGGAGGTTTAATGGTAAGCGACGAGGTAATGATTTCATGTGATATTGAACTTATTAATAAAGGTCAGTTGGACGAGACAATGCAACTGGAACATTCATCTCATAAAAAAGGAATCTAGTCCGTTCAAAATCCATAGGAGAATATGAAAAGAGGTATGAATACTAATCCGTTCGACTTGATGCGAGTCAATGAGGGAAAAGATAATCTCCAGGAATACCCTTTATATCCCGAAAGTGAAGACATATATAATAAATCCAGGAAAGAAGAAAATCTGGATCCTGAGGACATTTCCAAAATTAAAAAATCAGTAAGAAATGATAAAATCGTGTCAGATATTGAGAATGAGCTTGGTAACGATATGTCTGGCAGCGATCTGGATATTCCGGGTTCGGAACTTGATGATGAACAGGAAATGATTGGAAGTGAAGATGAAGAGAATAACTATTATAGTCTGGGAGGAGATGATCATAACGATCTCGACGAGGATAAAGATGAATTGTAGACACGAAAAGTATTACCTGATACCCTGATGTCATATTACCCAAACAGCCTACTGACTTGCCAGTGACAGAGAAAAAGCCATTGAAGCATGATGTAATGAATATATTGCAAAACCTGTAAATATTACATTATTGAACAATTTGATAAAAAAACTATTTACATAAGTAAGAAAGTATAATTATTATGCATTGATAATAATGGACCAAAACTCAAATCCCTTCTGGAGTATTTCAGGTACAGAATTACTTAATACCCTTCAGACGGCCGCCGGTGGCCTTACAACAAATGAAGCCAAACAACGTCTCACAAAATATGGTGCAAATCGTCTAAAACCTCAAAAACGATCAGATGTTTTGACTCTTCTTTTTTCCCAGTTTAAAAGTCCTATAATCCTCATTCTCTTATTTGCGACAATATTGTCATTGTTTTTACATAATATTGTTGATGCCTCAATTATTCTTGCCATTGTCTTAATAAGCGGACTGCTTGGTTTCTGGCAGGAGCATGGCGCCTCTGATGCCGTCGCCAAATTACTGGCAATTGTACAAATAAAAACAGCAGTATTACGCGACGGGAATCAGCAGGAAATCCCTGTCGAAGACGTTGTCCCTGGTGATATTGTTATCTTTAATGCAGGTGATATTGTACCGGGGGACTGTCTGCTTATTGAATCTAAAGACCTGTTTGTTGATGAAGCCATGCTTACCGGGGAAACATTTCCGGTCGAAAAAGCCGTTTCAGTGTTAGCTGTTGATACTGCCCTGGCTAAAAGAACAAACGCCCTCTGGATGGGAACACATATTGTAAGCGGAAGTGCAAAAGCATTGGTTACACTTACCGGCAAAAGCACTGAGTTTGGTAAAGTATCCGAACGTCTTAAACTCAAACCACCGGAAACTGAATTTGAACACGGGATACGAAGATTCGGCTATTTTCTTGGAGAAGTCACGCTTTTCCTTGTAGTCATTATATTTGCCATTAACGTTTATTTGCAGCGGCCTGTCCTGGAATCTTTTCTTTTTTCACTGGCTCTGGCCGTTGGATTAACTCCGCAGTTATTACCCGCAATTATCAGTATAAACCTTGCACATGGTGCAAAAAAAATGGCTCAGAAGAAAGTCATTGTCAAGAGACTTGCTTCTATAGAAAACTTTGGCAGCATGAATGTCATTTGCTCCGACAAAACCGGTACCCTCACTGAAGGATCTGTACAGGTAGAATCGGCTATGGATGTAAAGGGAATGGCTAATGATAAAGTTTTTCTGTTTGCTTATCTCAATGCTTTTTACGAAACAGGATTTACTAACCCCATCGATCAGGCCATTCTTAATTATCGTAAGATTGACCTGTCGGATTACCGGAAACAGGATGAAATTCCATATGATTTTCTTCGAAAACGTCTAAGCATTTCTATTATACAGGGAAATACTCATTTGATGCTGACAAAAGGGGCATTGACTAACATCCTGGAGGTATGTTCATCTGCGGAAACTAATGAAGGAACTATTGTTGATATACAATCTGTAAAGGACAAAATTCAGAAACACTTTGAAGAATTCAGCAATAATGGTTTTCGCACTTTAGGTATTGCCTATAAAAATTTGCCGGAGGACAAGCCAATTAATAAAAGCGACGAGAAGGATATGACATTCATAGGTTTTCTTACACTCTTTGATCCTCCAAAAGCAAACATTATTGACACAATTGGCAGGCTTAAAAGTCTTGGGGTATCACTTAAAATCATTACCGGTGATAACCGTCTTGTCGCAGCCAGCATCAGCAAAAAAATGGGTCTTTCGGACACCAAGATAATAAGCGGTCCTGAGCTTCGTCAGATGAGCGATGCCGCTCTGCTCAGAAGTGTGGGGTCAGTTGATGTTTTTGCCGAAATAGAACCCAACCAGAAAGAACGTATAATAATCGCGCTGAGAAAAGCAGGAAACGTTGTTGGATATATGGGCGATGGTATCAATGACGCATCTGCCCTTCATGCAGCCGATGTAGGAATTTCGGTGGATACTGCTGCAGATGTTGCCAAAGACGCAGCTGATATTGTCCTGCTCGAAAAAGATCTGGGAGTTCTGGTTGAAGGTGTGAGAGAAGGACGAACCACATTCGCCAATACACTCAAATATGTCTTTATGGCCACAAGTGCTAATTTTGGGAATATGTTCAGTATGGCTGGAGTATCCCTATTTATTCCATTCCTTCCATTGCTTCCAAAACAGATCCTGCTCACCAACCTTCTGACCGACTTCCCCGAAATGACAATTGCTACAGACAGCGTTGATGAGCAAATGATTGACTATCCGAGGCGATGGGACATTAAAGCCATCCGCAAGTTTATGATTACTTTCGGACTTGTAAGTTCATTCTTTGACTATCTGACATTTGGTCTGCTATTGCTTGTATTACACGCAAATGAGGGTCAGTTCAGAACCGGTTGGTTTCTTGAATCTGTAATCTCGGCGTCAATGATAGTTCTTGTTATCAGGAGCAGAAAACCATTTTTCAGAAGCAGGCCAGGTAAATATCTGTTAATAGCAACATTATCGATCGCTGTCATTACACTGGTCTTCCCATTCACGCCTCTCGGAAATATATTCGGATTCAGCCCACTTGCTCTTTCAACCTATTTACTCTTATTACTGATTGTTGTATTATATATTCTTGCTGCAGAAATTACCAAAAGAATTTTTTACAGGAAGGTTAAATTTTGAAATTCCCAGCCGGATGAATTAAGTGAAAGTTGAATGAATTGTTCGGGCATAAATGCGAATAATTGAAAATTAGAGTATTATACTAATTATAATATGTACTTTGCCCAAAATTAAAATCAAAATTATGAGTACAGGAACAGTAAAATTTTTTAATAACTCCAAAGGATTTGGATTTATTAAGGACAGTGCATCGGAAAAAGAATACTTTGTGCACGTATCGGGGCTTAATGATGAGGTCAGAGAAAATGATGAAGTAACCTTTGATCTTCAGGAAGGGAAAAAGGGATTAAATGCCGTAAATGTTAAACTGGTGTAATTTGAGTATTATATAAGACATTTATTGTTAAAGGTCCTGTTCTATGCAGGGCCTTTTTTTATGTTGTAAACTCCAATTATTTAATATCAATATCCGGTGCGCTGCACCTCTTGTCTTTTACATCAACAAATTACCTACAAATATTACGATGCTCCGCACCTTTAGGTCAATGGAATCTCATCTCTGTTTGTTGCTGTGATTCATTGATTCCCGGAGAATTCTATAATTTATTCAAGTTAATCTCTGTGAATAGCTGGGATGTATTCTTAGGAATAAAGAGGATGTCTCAAAAGGGCATTTTGTTGTTTATTGAACCCCTCCCTAACCCTCCCCTTAAACAAATAAGGGGAGGGTACAAATCATTGTGATTAAAAGTATTGCACCCCTTTCCTTACTGTTTAAGGGAAGGGGACGGGGGAAGGGTTCTGGAGAATAAAAAGTGGAAGAACAGTACCTTTAAGACGGCCTCAATATTTGTAGAAATATATTTGAAAAACATGACCAAAGGTGCAGAGCACCGCAATATTCTTTTGGTTATTCATAAAAACATAGCACAACGATGCCATGAAATATATAATTTTAAAAATCAATCTTCATTAATCGAGTATTTCCTTATCTATTTATTATAAAGAGTTAACAAATAAGAATATGTAAATAATATAACATTTATTAAGAATTATGTAACTCTTTTGCCTCAGGCAACTTTTATCTTTCAACAATATTTTAATAAAAAAATATTATGAAAAAAGCCGGTATCATTATTGTAATACTTGGGTTAGCATTAACCATTTTTACGGCTATTACTTTTTTTACAAGGGAGAAAGTAGTGGATATAGGAAGCCTTAAAATTACCGCAAACAAACCGCATCATCTCAGCTGGTCGCCTCTTATTGGCATAGCCGTAATGGGCGTTGGAGGAGTTGTGATACTGATTTCTTCTAAAAAATAGTTCATCCGATAAGGCGGTAAATTAATGTTTCTTCTTTACGCAGGAATATGATAATTATCCGATGATTGATCATTTTATCCTGGATGAAGCTGAAATTACACTGCCTTCATTTTTAATGGATTTAAAATCCGGACATTCCCTGAAAAAAGTATACAAAACTAATAAATACGCCGATATAAAACTTACACCTGTTCCGGATTACCATTTGTTATCATTGAAGGATTATGATTTCATGAATCTCCAGGTTTCGGGTGGATTCATTGTGGGCTTTGACAGCGATACTCCTGCCGTATTTTAACGACAAATAGATTTTATCCAGCAAAGCGGAATTGTTGCAGCAATGGTGGGGTTATTAAATGCTCCAAAAAACACTAAGCTGGATAAACGCCTTAAATCAGAAAACAGGTTAACTATCGAAGCTACGGGAAATAATTCTGATTCATCAATGAATTTTGTGCCTAAAATGAACACACATGAGCTTCTCCCCTTCACCTCTTCCCCATTCTCCCTTACTTCTTTTTGGCCGTTACGCCATTGGGCCTTTATGCCGTTGCACCGTTACACCTTTGTGCCATTATGCCATCATGTGTGAATGATGTAACTTATTTCCAAAGTTATGTAACAGATACCGGCAATAATAGTCTCACCTTTGTGTTGTGAAATTTCTTTCACTACTAAAAGTACATAGATGAAAAAAAACAAAGAGTTATCAGGAGAGGTTCAGAATAATATTAATTCCGGACCAAATATGAAAAGGAAAGAAGAATTACAAAATGCGGCTCATTATGAAATCAGTCGCAAACCATTATTCAATTCAACTGCGTTTGGAGCTTATGCCAGAGTTGGCAGATATATGAAAATATTCAGTTACTTAGTCTTACTTGCCGGAATTGGATTTGCATTCACCTCCTGTATGGGTGGTTATATGGCATCCGAGCCAACCTACACAGAATATGCAAGGCCACCACGACTGAGTGAAACCCAAATCTGGATAGATGGTGACTGGGGCTGGAATAATCAATCCCATGTATATGTGCAAAGAGCCGGCTACTGGACAAATCCAAGACAAGGTCAGTCATATGTGGCAGGTAGTTGGAAGACAACTCAACGTGGAAAATCATGGACAAAGGGCCATTGGCAAAAACAAGCCCGCCAGCCCGATAGCCGCGGCAGGTAATTATGTCGAAAATCCATAATCCGCACATCAGGTGAACAACTCTGTTAATGATTCACTTTTTAAATTGAGTTGGCCTGAAGGAACTTTAAGTATATAAAATGAAGCCAGATACCATTCAGGTCTCTGGCTTTTGGTTTTGANNGATACCTTTGTCATTGAAAGGTTCAATAACTTGATTATTATGTCAGATCTCCTCTTCATAGACGGTTTATTCCTAATTAAAATATGGGCGCTTGGATTGTTTGTATTCCATTTTAGCGGTGTAATTCATATTCTGCCAATAATAGCATCCTTCGCATTTTTGATTAGGTTTCTCTATAACCGGTCTCTGATACATTAAATATACTGATGAAACAACAGATCACTCTGAAAAAAAGGAGTTCAAATGAAATAAGATAATGAAACTGTATATTAAAAATATGGTCTGTAACCGCTGTAAAACAACAGTTAAATTAGAACTGGACAAATTAGGTATATCATTTATTTCAGTGGAGTTAGGCGAAATAACTATTAAGAAAAAATTAACGCCGGTACAACATCATTTGCTCTTCCTGGCTTTAGAACCATTAGGTTTTGAATTGATAAACAACGAAAAGAATTATCTCATTGAGAATTTGAAGAAGGCAATATTTGATCTTATGATGTATTCAGATGAAGATCTGAATACAAGCTATTCAGATTTCATCAGTCTCAGCGTAAATGACAGCTTCATTTCCCTTAACACGCTTTTTTCAGAAATAGAAGGTATTACAATTGAAAAATACATAATCAAACAAAAGGTTGAGATGGTAAAAGAATTACTCGAACATAACAATTTCAATATGACTGAAATTGCAGTTAAAATGCATTATAGCAATGTGGCACANNCCCAAAGAAGAAGGTTTATAGTAATAAGGAAAGTTCAAAATCCTTGAATCTGTCAGTTCCTATGCCTCGTACCGGTGCAGTCACTGAAAAACAGCTTTTATTACGGTTACAGGAGATGGAAGAGATCAATGCCAGTTTGGAATTACTGGTCGAACAACGTACAAATAAGCTGGTAGAAATTGTTTCCACAAACGGGAAATTTCTATCAATTATAGCACACGATCTCAGAAGCCCGTTCAGCTCAATCATAGGCATTCTCGAATTATTGAAGATGAGCCTGAAAGAATTTAATAAAAACGAAATAGAAGAATATGTCGACATCGTCTATAATTCTGCAAATAACACTCTCGTCCTTCTTGATAACCTTTTAGTATGGGCAGTTTCTCAGAACAAAGAGAAAAACTTTAAGCCGGTTAAAATAAATCTCTACGAATTATTAAGAGAAGAAATTGAAAATCTCAAAACTTTAGCCAGTCAAAAACAGATCACATTGAGCCATTTAATTAAACCAGAGGTTAATGTAACAGCAGATCTTCAGATGGTTAAAACAATATTAAGGAATTTAATTAGTAATGCTATAAAATATACAAACGTCAATGGGGAAATAGTAATAAATGCATGCGAGCTCAAAAAATTTGTTGAAGTAACCGTAAAAGACAACGGAATTGGAATTTCAGATGAGAACATGAGAAAACTCTTCAAAATAGACGCATTTCATTCAACCCCGGGCACACAAGATGAAAAAGGTACCGGTTTAGGACTGTTGCTTTGTAAAGAATTCGTTGAACTGCATGGGGGTAACATCAGGATAGAAAGCGAGGCAGGGAAAGGAAGCATATTTTCATTCACTTTGCCCCATTATATATGATAACTGCCTGCTTTTTAGCGCTTTATATCACCTGTAAATAATGTAACATTTTTTAAGAATTATGTAACATTTTTCGAATTGAAAACTATGATTTTTATGCCATCAAAACTCCAAAATAGAATAATGCAAAATTCTACTTTTAATAATCCTGTAACAAGATTGACAGCCAGAAGATTATTGAAAAAATATATTCTGGTTTTTTCTTTGGCTCTTTTTTGTCTGTGGCTGTCGGCAAATGCACCCCTGGCATCTAAACAGCAAATAAGCATGTTTAAAAACTCCAAAACCTGCGTTGTGTTTGAAGATGGCATCAGCTTTTACAATGGCTGTATTAAAGATGCAGTCCAGAAATATTGGAAATATACTGACTATGAGTTTATTGACCAGAAGGAATTTGAAAAACGACGGACCGATTCAAAATATACTTTTATTGTCCTGGCAGATGGAGCTTACGATAAGGACCCAGGTGGCATAAGTTACAGCTATATTAACCTGGTGCTTGGTGATGCTTCAGGCAATTTAACCAGGATGCCTGAATATTGCAGCATACCCATCTCATATTCAGGCGACAAAACGACTGATTATGACTATGTTATACCTGCAATTGTAAAATTCATGCAAATACATATTAAAAATCTTGAAAAAGATCGTTTCTCCATCTCATTAAATGGATTGAAATATTATAATAAAACAGGTTTTAAGGATAAGGAGTTGTTATTGAACAGAGATAAAATTGCGTCCAATGCTGATTCCCCGGAAAAAATTAAAACAGCCTACCCGTATGTTGTGAAACTGATTTCTACCGAGGAAATAGAGAAAGCTATAGCAACCGGCCCGGCGAGTGCATTATTCCATTTCCATGTAGGCCCGCCAAAGGATGCCGGAGCAGGTAAATGTTTTGAGATGATATTTGATATTGAAGGGAACATGTACTATTACAATTCACGGAAGATTACCAACGATAACCCCGATGGTTTTAATCTGAAAGATTTTAATAACATAAGAAAAAGGAATTCTTAAAACAAAAAATTTATACAATGAAATTTTTAATAATTGGATTTCTTGCATTCTTTGGCTGGTCAGCATTATCAACTCACATTTATGTATGTAAGATAAAAGGATTTTGTCATGAACCGGTCACTGCCGTGAGCAATGCTGTCAATCCTGAAACAGTTGTTCCTCATGACAGTATAAGCAAGCCTTCAGTAGTTCAACAGGCACCGGTCCCCGAAAGTCTGTTGATCTATTTCGCTTTTGATAAATCAGATTTCAATTCCGCAACAATTTCTGACAGGTATGTCGATGAACTAAATAAATATATGAATCAAAACTTGCAGACAAAGCTTAGTATCACGGGGTATACTGATGCAATCGGATCCGATGAGTATAACCAGGCACTGGGCTTCCGTCGCGCTCAAAGTGTTCAATCTTATTTTGAAAGCAAGGGAGTACCTTCAAACCGGATAATTGCAGAATCAAGAGGTAAAAAAGAGCCTGTTGATAATAATAAAACTGCGGCAGGAAGGTCAAATAACAGGAGAACAGTAATAAAGTTTAATAACTAAAATCATGAATACCTTAACTATTCTTTTGGCACTGACTAAAAATGAGGCAACCTTCGAAATAATTTTAATGTTATCAGGTTCTGCAATCATTGGGTATTTGACTGCCTGGCTTTTTTATAAGTCCGCTTATGAAAATAAACTCAAACTTGTTGAATCGGAAAAGCATGAATTGAATAACCGCATTGTCAACTTAGATGCCGAAATATTTAACCTGAAAGAAGATCTTAGTAATAAGGACAAAGAAATAGAAGATCTTATTATGGCTAACATTTCAGAACGCAAGCACCTGCTCGATTACAAAAGTTTTGGAATTGCTTCAGAGTCAGAAAAGGATGATCTGAAAATGATAAGCGGCATTGGTCCTTTTATTGAAGAAAGACTGAATGCTTTAGATATTTATACTTTCAGGCAGATAAGTAACTTTTCCCCTCAGGATATTGAGGCAATCAATGACGCTATCGAATACTTCTCGGGGAGGATCGAAAGGGACGAATGGGTGGCACAAGCCCTGGACCTGGTACGCAATGAAGAATTAAAAGCTGATCTTTTCAGACGTATAAGTGAAAGAAAAAACAAGATTTATTATGATAGAATAGGTACTGCCAAAAAAGAAGAGGCAGATGATCTGACTATCATAAGCGGAATCGGAGGATGGATTCAGGAAAAACTTAATGCACTCGATATCTTTACGTTCAGGCAGATAAGCAATTTTACCAAAGAAGATATAGTTACAGTCACTGAAGCAATTGAATTTTTCCCCGGCAGAATTGAAAGAGACGAGTGGATACTTCAGGCCCGGGAATTGATAAGGATTGC
>PLMC01000070.1 GCA_003141495.1 Bacteroidales bacterium | reverse complement strand
ACATTAATAACTGAAGAAAGATCTGCTATCCAGCTTCTTGTAAGCTCAAGATGTGAAAGTCCCGATAACAATTCTTTTAATTCTGTGCCAGGGTTATCAGTAATCTTAATTAACCATCCCTCAGGAATAGTGAATCGGCAACTTACTTCAGGCAAAGAAAGGTCGCTGCGCAGAACATCCTCAGAGATAATTCCGGAATAGAAAACTTTCAATCCCTCCAGAACTGATGTCTTTCCTGATTCATTCTGACCAATGAGACATGTAATGTTGTCGGGAGAAAGATTCTGCCATCCGGTATCAACAATTGATCTGAAGTTTCTTATTCTGAAAGCTTTAAGCTTCATCATTGAATCAATAATTATAATTGAAAACCAATTACCAGTACATCATCCACCTGCTGGGCTTTGCCTTTCCACTCATTAAAGGCATTTTCAAGATGTTGTTTCTGTTGCGACATCGGAAGTGCTTCAAATGAATGAATTATGCGTTTAAAATGCTTATATTTAAATTTCTTATCTGTAATTTCACCAAACTGGTCAGCGAAACCATCTGAAAAGAGATAAAATGAATCTCCGTGTTGTGTTTCAATGCAATTATTCGTAAATGAAGCCTCTTTGACAGGTGCAACACCCAGGGTCATTTTATCAGGTTTGAATTCAATTAATTCTCCTTTTCTTATCATAATAAGAGGCCTGTTGGCGCCAGAGTACTGCAATTTCCCGGTGCCATAATCGATGACGCATAACCCTATGTCAATACTATCTTGCGCATCATTGTGGTTACCGGTCTGATGAAGCGCCTGCATGATTTTCTCACGCATCAGGTTAAGTATCCTGTTGGCATTTAAATTAATACCCGATTGCATAATCTCATTAAGGAAACTTATTCCAAGAATGCTCATAAGGGCACCCGGAACACCATGTCCGGTACAATCACCGGCAGCAATACACATTTTCTGCCGGGTCCGGAATGCATAGTAGAAATCCCCGCTCACAATATCGCGTGGAAGGAAAAGTATAAATAAATCTTTAAGCCTTCCTTTGAGTATTGCAGGATCAGGCATTAGGGCACGTTGTATCATCTGTGCATAACGCAAACTGGCAAGATGATCATCAGTATCCTTCTTAGGGAACAATGAAAACAGGTCTGGATTATCTAGTTTTTCGACGCTCATACCTGAATCTCATTAATAAAGACAATAAATATACAGTATTTTTAGTCCTGTTCCACCAGCTTCTGTACTTTTTGGTTATCTCTTCGTTTAAGAAGAACTACATTTTCAACATGATGTGTGTGGGGAAACATATCTACCGGTTGTACCCGTACTACAAAGTAATTATCTGAAAGAAGCTGTATATCACGCGATTGAGTGGAAGGATTACAGCTTATATAGACAATCTTATCAGGAGTGGCATTAGCTATAATTTTTATAACATCCTCATGCATTCCTGCTCTGGGAGGATCCGTAATAATAACATCCGGCTTACCATTTGATGCAAAAAAAGCTTCCGAAAGTACATCTTTCATATTACCGGCAAAGAAGTGAGTATTACTGATCCCATTAATTTCCGAATTAATGATTGCATCCTGTACAGCTTCATCAACATACTCGATACCTATCACTTTGCCGGCAAAAGCTGAGATATAATTTGCGATTGTTCCGGTACCGGAATAAAGATCATACACAATTTCTTTCCCGGTAAGTCCTGCAAAATCTTTGGCTGTACGGTACAGTTCCAATGCCTGCCTGGTATTTGTCTGATAAAACGACTTTGGTCCGATTCTGACCTTCAGTCCGTCCATCTCTTCAACCAGATGATCCTCACCCTTGTAAAGTATTGGCTCCTGATCATTAAGTGAATCATTTTTCTTGGCATTAATAACGTACATCAGGGAATTTATCTGAGGGAATTCTGATGCAAGGAAATCAAGCAGACCATTTCTTTTTTCAACATCATCAAGGAAAAAGACTACAATAACCATTACTTTCCCATCCAGAGAGTTGCGGATTACAATATTCCTGAGAAAACCCTTTTGCTCCCGCAGGTCAAAAAATTGCAGGTTATTCTCGTGCGCATACNNAATATCAAGAACTTTATCGAACAGACCGGGAATATGAAAACCCAGTGCATCTTCCTTTTCAAACTTTGCGCCCGAAGTCACCTCTTTTTTTGTTAGCCATCGTTTATTGGAAAATGTGAATTCCAGTTTATTCCTGTACCTGAATATCTCGGAAGATCCAATAATCGGATTGATTTCAGGAATATCAATTTTCCCAATCCTGATAAGATTATCTCTTACCTGCTTTTCCTTATATTTAAGTTGAAGATTATATGGGAGATGCTGCCACTTGCACCCGCCGCAAATTCCGAAATGGATGCAACGTGGTTCAATCCTGTCGGGTGAGTATTGATGGAACTTTACAACTCTTCCTTCCAGATATTTTTTTCTTTTCTTAATAACCTTTATATCAACAATATCACCCGGAATAAGCATAGGAACAAAGACAACAAGGTTATCTACACGTGCCAGTGCATTTCCTTCAGCTCCTATATCAGTTATCTTAACCTTTTCCAATAAAGGCAATTCCTTTTTTCTTCGCACTTAACTATTGTCAATTATATAAATAACCTTCCCAAATTCGGGCAAATATAACTTTTCCTGAGAGAATTCTGCTTTAGAATATATCATATCGGAGATATATCACCTCATACCTTAATAGAAAAAACTGATCCTGAAGAAAATAATAGCCACAAAGTCACTAAGGCACGAAGGTAAACCAAGATAATTATCATCTGGTTTGTTGTTACTTTGCGTCTTGGCGTCTTGGTGGTAAAAATTCAAACCCGTCGTGAAGTGATTATTCTATCTCCTAACGGGTAAGCTTCCTATTTCCCGACTGCCATACTTTTCCTATATTTGCAGACATTTAATTTTTTGTATGGTTTCGGTTCAGGATATTTCAGTTTCATTTGGCAGTTTTGATCTGTTAACCGGTATCTCCTTCCTGATAAATGATCAGGACAGGATTGGTCTGGCCGGGAAAAATGGTGCAGGAAAATCAACACTGCTTAAGATTATTTCAGGTAATCAAAGCCCGACTTCCGGTCAGATTGACATGTCGAAAGAGGTTACCATCGGCTATCTTCCCCAGCAAATGAAAGTTGATGATACAACAACTGTAATAAATGAGACTATCACCGCATTTTCAGAACTGATCAGCCTCTCTGAGGAAATGGAATATTGCAGTTCTGAGATCGCAAGAAGAGAGGATTATGAATCTGCCGATTATCTGAAACTTTGCGATCATCTGACGGTAATTGAGGAGAGGTACAGGATGCTGGGAGGGACAAATTATATGGCCGAAGCTGAGGTGACGCTTCTTGGGTTGGGGTTTGAAAGAAAAGATTTTGAAAGACCAACACAGGAGTTAAGCGGAGGATGGAGAATGCGTATTGAACTGGCTAAGATCCTTCTCAGAAAGCCTTCTCTTTTTCTCCTTGACGAACCTACCAACCACCTTGATATAGAATCAATCCAATGGCTTGAAACATTTCTTACAGGTTATTCAGGTGCAGTGGTTCTTGTATCTCACGACCGGGCTTTTCTTGATAATGTGACCAAAAGGACAATTGAAATCTCGCTCGGTAAAATTTACGACTACAAAGCTTCATGGTCGAAATATCTTATACTCAGGGAGGAAAGAAGAGAACAGCAGATCGCTTCGTACAGGAACCAGCAGAAGATGATCGAAGACACCGAAAAATTCATAGAGCGTTTCCGGTATAAAGCTACGAAGGCAGTCCAGGTTCAGTCGAAGATCAAACAGCTCGATAAAGTTGAAAGACTGGAAGTGGATGAAGAAGATAAAAGTGCTATTAACCTGAGGTTTCCTCCAGCACCACGTTCAGGGACTGTTGTTATCGAAGCGGACAGCCTCACAAAAAAATATGGATCGCTAATTGTACTTAATAAAATAGAATTCAAAATATCGAGGGGCGAAAAAGTTGCATTCGTGGGTCGGAACGGAGAAGGGAAAACCACATTGTCAAAGATTATCGTTGGCGAACTCGACTGGACAGGAGCGCTGAAAATCGGCCATAACGTCAAAATAGGATATTTTGCTCAGAACCAGGATGTACTCCTTGATGAAAACAAAACGGTTCTCCAAACAATTGATGATATTGCCAAAGGCGATATAAGAACAAAGATCCGCGATATGCTTGGTGCATTTTTATTCAGGGGGAATGATGTCGAGAAGAAAGTTAAAGTTCTGTCGGGTGGTGAACGGGCGAGACTTGCACTTGTAAAACTTCTCCTTGAACCAAGTAATCTTCTTGTTCTTGATGAGCCTACAAACCACCTCGATATGCGTTCAAAAGATATACTTAAACTGGCCCTTATCAAATACGATGGCACATTAATTGTGGTATCACATGACAGGGATTTCCTGGACGGGATTGTCAGCAAGGTATATGAATTCCGAAATAACAAGATTAAGGAAAATATTGGAGGAATTTATGATTTTCTAAGGAAGAAAAAGATTGAGAGCCTGAAAGATATTGAGAAAAAAGATAAAGCTAAAACTGCGTTTGCTCAGGAAAATGTTTCATCAAATAAACAAAAATACCTTGAAAAGAAAGAGTATGAACGGAATCTGAGAAAACTGAGAAAGAGAATTGAGGAATCGGAAACAGCAATCGGGAAAATAGAAGCTGAAATACTTGCTGTGGACAAATCATTTATGGAGCCAGGAAATTATTCGGAAGCTCATGAGATTGATTATAAACAATACCAGGATCTTAAGGAAGATCTGAACGAAGAGATGAACAGGTGGGCTCAATACAGCCAGGAGGTTGAAGAGTTTTTACAAAATATCAGTTAATTATGGAACTGCTTCAGTTTGAAAAAGAGTACAGGGTACACGTTTACGAAACCAGACCTGACGGTAAACTTAATTTATATTCTCTGTTTAATTATATGCAGGATATTGCCTCGGATCACGCAATTAAGCTTGGATTCGGAAGGGATGATCTTATGAGAGACAACCGATTCTGGGTGCTTTCAAGGATTTATGCTGTTATAAATAAATGGCCATTATGGGAAGATTTAATAATTATTAAGACATGGCCGAACGGGACTGACAAATTATTTGCGCTCAGAAATTACGAGGTTAAGTATCCAGATGGAAGCCACATTGCTTCCGGAACTTCATCATGGTTAATCCTCGATCGCAACACAAAAAAAATACAGAGGCCTGATTCTATTCTTTCTCAATACAACCCAAACCTCCATACAGAAAACTCTCCTATCAGATATGCATCAAAAATTGATCCTGCCTCAGAAAATGGGAGAGTGTCTCCATTATTCGGAATTAAGGTAAGTGATCTGGATGTAAACCTTCACACTAACAATGTAATGTATTTGAAGTGGGTTTGTGATAGTTACGATCTCGAGTTCATAATGAATAATGACCCCCAATCAGCTGAAATTAACTATCTTGCAGAATCCAGGTTTGGTGAGGAAATCATGATAAGAACATCTGTTGAAAATGAGCATAGCTCTTTTTATAACCATTCAATATTCAGAACCAGTGATAATAAGGAACTTTGCAGGATAAGAGTTGAATGGAAAAAAGGTTTGAAAAATTAAAATATTAAATATTGGGCATGAAGAAGATTTTTTCCATCAGGATAGTTTGTTTACTGATATCAGGTATTGTGCTCACTGCAGTCTTCAATTCCTGTAAAACCACCCAACAAAAAGTTGATAACAAGGATCTCTCCTATTTATATAATCCTACAAAAAATCCTATCAACCCACAATATAATATCATTAATAAGACAGACGAATTGTCGGAATTATCAGTAAGGTTTTCCACAAGCGATCTTTTTTTCTCAGAAGCTAATCCACAGGGTGTTGCGACAGCTAGCGTATTAATTACTGTAAAACTTTATAGTATTAGTCAGGGGAAAGCCCTTGCTGATACAGCTGTATTGGATTTGAGCATTGTTAAGGATACCGGAAGACAGGAATACGTTTATAAACTGCCTCTTAAAGTTGAAAAAGGTGTTGAATACGTGGCTGAGGTAAAAATTCTCGACAGGCTGAGACTTATTGTAGCACAGGACTTTGTTGAGTTTAATACTCTGTCGTACAACAACAGGTATAATTTCAGGGTTGAGGGCCACTTTGATAAAAATGAACTCTTTAGCTCAGTCTTAAGAATCGATGAATACGTGAATCTTTTATATTCCCGCGGACATATTGACAGCCTATATATCTCATTTTACAAATCTTTCAGGGAAGTACCTGATCCGCCATCTATGCTCCTTCCTGAAAAGACCCTTGACTATGACCCTTTACAGTTTGTGGCAATTCCATATTCCGATTCTTTACCAATGATGTTCCCGAAGGAAGGAATTTATCTTTGCTCTATCGCCAGGAACATTAAAGATGGATTCACATTTTTAAACTTAGGTTCCACATATCCTAAGGTTACTACACCAGAAAAGATGATTGAACCATTAATTTACCTGACATCACAGGATGAATTGGCAGAACTGAAATCCGCCGCAAAACCAAAAGCTGCACTCGATGATTTCTGGATTAAATGCGGTGGAAATGTTGATAAAGCCCGGGAACTTATCAGGATCTTTTATACAAGGGTTCTCTATTCCAATTACTATTTTACATCATACAAAGATGGCTGGCGGTCTGAAAGAGGTATGATTTATATTATCTATGGTCCACCAGATAAAGTATACAAAACAGCTGACGGGGAGAGCTGGGGATATAAAAAGCCTGTAATAAAATCAAAATGGGGAGGCAGATACACCGTAACTGATTCTTACCTATTCTTCAATTTTAAAAAGAGAGAGAATGTCTTCTCCGATAATGATTTTTACCTGAGCAGAAGCGAAACTCTTGTTACTTTCTGGGATAAAGCTATAGCCAGCTGGAGAAAAGGGATCGTATTCAGGTTAGATAATCCTAAAGGTATATAGAAGGTGAAAGATTATTCAATCCCTTTGAGAAACTTTGTGTTAACCTTTGTGTTCCTTCGTGGTAAAAAAAATCAACCACTAAGGGACACTAAGGGCTTCTCAAAGTAACACAAAGGAATAAAAAAACATAAAACTCATCACTAATCGATTGAAATAAAATATTTTATGCAGAAAGAAACAGATTGTATTTTTGGATTACATGCTGTGATAGAGGCAATCAAAGCAGGAAAACAGATCGATCGGCTGCTTGTAAAACAAGGTCTTCAGGGTGCTCTTTATCATGAACTTATGACAGAAGTTAAAACTCATAATATTGTTTATCAGGTCGTACCTGTTGAGAGAATAGAACTTGTGACAAGGAAAAACCACCAGGGCGTTCTGGCCTGGCTCTCAGTCATTGAATATCAATACATTGCCAATCTGCTTCCTATGATTTTCGAGAAAGGTGAAGATCCTTTGATAATCGCCCTGGACGGAGTTTCGGATGTCAGAAATTTTGGTGCTATAGTTCGCACTGCAGAAGGTCTGGGAGCACATGCTATCATTATCCCCGAAAAAGGTTCTGCAAGGATAACCGCCGATGCAGTTAAAACATCGGCCGGGGCGTTACATTCGTTTCCTGTATGCAGGGAAAAAAGCATTGTACGTAGCATAGAGTATCTGAAAGAATCAGGACTCAAGGTATTTTGTGCGGGAGAAAAATCAGCCAGAACAGCCTCGGAGACTGTATTAACCGGACCTTCGGTTTTAATTCTTGGGGCGGAAGACAAAGGTATAAGTCGAGAACTTATAGCATTGGCCGACCAACAGATAAAGATACCCATGACAGGCACTATAGGATCACTTAATGTATCGGTAGCAGCTGGTATTCTTCTTTATGAAATAGTCAGACAGCGGTCAGTCTGATTTTTATTCGATAATACTTCTTATTCTCTGGTCCAGCATCTCCTGGTCAACGGTGAATGAAGCCAGTCCTGCAAGCGTTAATAAGGTATCAGGAGCAATTTTCTCCTCACTTATTTTCTTCTCCCACCTTGAATGAACAGGAATTTTCCCATCGGAAACTATGAAACCTTTCTCCTCTTTTGAGAGTGAAGGGAACATATCTTCACATCCCTCTTCATAAGCAATATGAACAAGTTCAGAACCTGTTGACGGAATTTTCGCGGCTAACCTTTCAGAAAGTTTAAGCACTTTGCTGTCAACTTCCCAAAATTTTTCGATGTGGGCATCTTTTGCTGAATCAAAAATACTGACATCGTAATTTTCATGAGTCCGGGATGAGAATTTTCCGGATAATTCTTTATGCCCTGCAGCTGCAACTTTTGGAGGCATAGTAAATACATCCACTCCGGCAAGTAGTTCAAGCTGGTTGTAATTCCTAAGACTTGCTGCTATCTGCTTGGTTTGCCATGGGTTCTCTGCACTAAGGCCTGTTACCCAGTTCTGTGAAGAAATGACTGCCTTCTCTCCTGCTCCTGACCCGTCGCCAAGTTTGTTGTTTATCATATAAGCGCCAATTCTGCCAAGGAAGACATTAACATAATCGGGACGGGATACTCTTGTCACAAGTACATTTTGGCGTGCACTGAATCCAAGGGTGAAATTGATTTTTACTCCGGAATCCTTTAAAAGTCTGGCTCCGATCAATCCTTCTGCCGTGTATGGAACCTTAATTATAAACTGTTCAGGACAAATATCATGGAATCTCCTGCCATAATTCTGAATCGCTTTAATATCATGTGCTGTATCGGTATGAAGTTCGACGCTAACATATCCTCCGAACTTCAAAGCCAGCCTCAGAGCATGTCTGGCATTTAAAATAAATGCTATCTCTTTTACTCTTTCTTCCTGTGGGAGGTCTCTGACAACACCTTTTGCCTCAGTTATAAAAATATCATAAATACCCTTTTGTATTTCGTTGTTAAGCAACGAATTGTTAGTTGTCAAAGCAGCCATTTCGGTCGCCCAGTTTGCTTCGGCTTCATCCACATCACCTGTGTCGAGCCAGAGTTCTGTACCTGTATTAAAAAGTGATTCCCAGAAGGAATCAATTTTGCCCGAAACATGTTTTTCATTAAGATTCTTCCAAACAAAATCGCTAATTCTTGTATTTATGTCAGCCATGGCTTCAAGTATTGATGTGAAATTCAATTATTTAAATTTTTCTGTAAAGTTTGCAGTTCATCACCAGTTGGTTGCTGGAAAGCTTTTAATCCGAATTCATTCATTATTGCCAGTAAGTGTTCAACTATCTCAGATTGAAGGTTTTCATATGAAATAAACTCAGTGTTTTTAGTGAAAAGATTGAGTTGTAAAGGAAGGCCATTCCCTTCAAAAGGCAGTTGCCTCATAATAATTGCCTGACTTCTATCAACATTGGGGAGTTGCCTCAGGTAAGCTTCTGTATAAAACCTGAATATCCCAAGATTGGTAATTTGCGAAGAATTGAAGAAGGGAGACTCTGTAGTGTCAAAATCTTTGCCGGAAAGATCTGATTTTATTTCTTTCGATTCAATAAATTCCTTTAACGCAGGTACTCTGCAAAGCTTGTCTTTTAGTTCCTCATCAAGAAATCTTACACTCTTCAAATCAATGAATACTGATCTCTTCACCTGCCTGATACCAGCTTCTTCCATCCCATTCCAATTCTGAAAAGAATCATTTACCAGCGAATAAGTAGGAACTGTGATTATTGTCTTATCGAAGTTCTCAACCTTAACAGTATTAAGAGTAATATCAGAAACTATCCCGTCTACGTCCCTGCGAGGTATTGAAATCCAGTCGCCGACTTTCAGCATTTTGTCGGCTGAAAGCTGAATACTGGCAACAAGTCCCAGAAGTGTATCTTTAAAAACAAATATCAGCACTGCAGCCATAGCGCCTAAACCTGCTATGAGAGTGCTGATATCTTTTTTGAATATTACCGAAACAATAACAAGGATAGCGACAACAACAATGAATATCTTCAGCAATTGAACATATCCTTTTATATGTCGATGCCGAGCAATTGGCAGCGTTTTATAAATTTCATGCCAGGCTTCTATAAATGAGTTTATAACAACCATACCTATAACTGCCATGTATATATAAGTAAGTTTCTGAACTACAAGAAGCCATGATGGATAGGCTTTCAGAGCCCATGCTGCCATAAACCAGATAACAAGTGCAGGAGCAAAATGGGATAACCGTGTAAAGACTTTTTGTTCGAGAAATATATCATCCCAGGTAACAGCGGTTTTTTTGACAATCCTGATTACAACTTTAAGGATGATTGCTTTTGCTATAATGTTTGAAAACCAACTAAGCAATATTACTATCAGTACAAGAGCAATAGTGCTGAGAAACGAAGAAAAGCTGTAACTAAATCCTGCGTGAACAAATAAATCTTTAAACCATATCGCAGGATCATTCATTAAAGGCATATCAGTGCAGTTAAATAATTAGTGGCAAAAATA
>PLMC01000074.1 GCA_003141495.1 Bacteroidales bacterium | reverse complement strand
TTGGCAGTTTTGATTTGTTAACAGATATTTCCTTCCTGATAAATGATCAGGACAGGATTGGTCTGGCAGGAAAAAATGGTGCAGGAAAATCAACCTTACTTAAGATTATTTCAGGTTATCAGAGCCCCACTTCAGGTCAGATTGATATGTCGAAAGAGGTTACCATCGGGTACCTTCCCCAACAGATGAAAGTTGACGACACAGCAACTGTAATAAATGAAACTATAACAGCATTTTCAGAACTGATCAGTCTCTCTGAGGAAATAGAACATTGCAGTTCTGAGATTGCGAGAAGGGAGGATTATGAATCAGCAGATTATCTGAAACTGTGCGATCATCTTACAGTAGTTGAGGAGAGGTACCGGATGCTTGGAGGAACGAATTATATGGCCGAAGCAGAGATAACCCTGCTTGGGTTGGGATTTGAACGAAAAGATTTTGACAGACCGACGCAGGAGCTGAGCGGCGGATGGAGAATGCGTATTGAACTGGCCAANNAAGGCCTCCTGGTCGAAGTATCTTATATTGAGAGAGGAAAGAAGAGAACAACAGATTGCTTCTTACAGAAATCAGCATAAGATGATCGAAGAGACTGAAAAGTTCATTGAGCGATTCAGATATAAAGCTACAAAAGCAGTTCAGGTTCAGTCAAAGATCAAACAGCTCGATAAAGTTGAAAGACTCGAAGTTGATGAGGAAGATAAAAGTACCATTAACCTGCGCTTTCCTCCTTCACCCCGGTCCGGTACTGTTGTGGTGGATGCAGAGGGTCTCACAAAAAAATACGGATCTCTGACTGTTCTTAATAAGATTGATTTCAAAATCTCAAGAGGAGAAAAAATTGCATTTGTGGGCCGTAACGGAGAAGGAAAAACCACTCTGTCCAGGATTATCATTGGCGAACTGGATTGGGTTGGCAATCTGAAAATAGGACATAATGTCAAAACAGGATATTTTGCTCAGAATCAGGATGTACTTCTTGATGAAAGCAAAACAGTTCTTCAGACTATTGATGATATTGCAAAAGGTGATATAAGAACCAAGATCAGGGATATGCTTGGTGCATTTTTATTCAGGGGAGATGATGTCGAGAAAAAGGTGAAAGTACTGTCAGGTGGCGAAAGGGCAAGACTAGCGCTGGTAAAGCTTCTCCTTGAACCGAGTAACTTTCTAGTTTTAGACGAGCCCACAAATCACCTTGATATGCGCTCAAAAGATATACTTAAACAGGCCCTGATCAAGTATGATGGCACATTAATTGTGGTATCGCATGACAGGGATTTTCTGGATGGGATCGTAGGTAAGGTATATGAATTTAAACATAACAAGATAAAGGAAAATATTGGAGGAATTTATGATTTTCTAAGGAAGAAAAAAATTGAAAACCTGAAAGATATTGAGCGAAAAGATAAAGCAAAAAATGTCTCTGCACAGGAAAATGTTTCATCAAATAAACAGAAGTACCTTGAAAAAAAGGAGTATGATCGCAATCTGAGAAAACTGAGAAAGAGACTTGAGGAATCGGAATTAATTATCGAGAAGATTGAAGCTGAAATAATTTCTGTTGACAAATCATTCATGGAATCTGGAAATTCTTCTGAGGCTCATGAAATTGATTATAAAAAATATCAGGATCTTAAGGAACAGCTGAACGAAGAGATGAATAGATGGGCCCAGTATAGCCAGGAGGTTGAAGAATTTTTACAAAATAATAGTTAAAAATGGATATACTTCAGTTTGAAAAAGAGTACAGGGTACACGTTTATGAAACCGGACCTGACGGGAAACTTAATTTATATTCTCTTTTCAATTACATGCAGGATATTGCATCCGACCATGCAATTAAACTTGGATTCGGCAGGGATGACCTGATGAGAGATAACCGATTCTGGGTACTTTCAAGGATTTATGCTGTGATAAATAAATGGCCAATGTGGGAAGACTCAATAATTCTAAGGACCTGGCCAAATGGTACTGACAAATTATTTGCCCTCAGAAATTATGAAGTAAAATATCCTGATGGAAGACACATTGCCTCCGGTACATCCTCGTGGTTAATACTGGATCGAACAACAAAAAAAGTCCAGAGACCTGATTCCATATTATCTCAATACAACCCTGACCTGCGTACTGAAAGTTCTCCTGTCAGATATGCTACAAAGATTGATCCGGCTTCAGAATCCGGCCATGTATCACCAATATTCAGAATTAAGGTCAGCGATCTTGACATAAACCTTCATACTAACAATGTAATGTATCTGAAATGGGTGTGTGATAGTTACGATCTCGGTTTCGTAATGAAAAATGACCCTCAATCCGCTGAAATTAACTATCTTGCAGAATCAAGGTTTGATGAAGAGATCATGATAAAAACATCTGTTGAAAATGAACATGACACTTTCTATAACCATTCAATATTCAGAATTAGTGATAATAAGGAACTTTGCAGGATAAGAATTGAATGGAAAAACGGTAACAATAAATAATATATTAATTTTGGGCATGAAGAATAGTATTTCCATCAGGACAGTTAGTTTACTGTTATCAGGGGTTCTGCTTACCGTAGTATTCAATTCCTGTAAGACTACGAAACAGACTGTTGATCACAAAGATCTGTCCTATCTTTATAATCCCACAAAAAGTCTGATCAACCCACGATATTGTGTTATTAATCAAACTGATGAATCGTCGCAGTTGTCTGTCAGGTTTTCCAACAATGATCTTTTTTTCTCTGAAGCTAATCCACAGGGAATTGCGATTGCCCAGATACTGATTACAGTTAAACTTTATAGTATGAGTCAGGGAAAAGCCCTTGCTGATACCGCTGTTTTAAACTTAACCATACAAAAGGAAACCGGAAAACAGGAATATGTTTATAATATACCTCTGAAAGTTGAAAAGGGTATTGAATATCTGGCTGAAGTAAAAATTCTAGACAGGCTGCGACTTCTGGCAGCACAGGATTTTATTCAATTTAATACTCTGTCAACCACCAACAGGTACAATTTCTTGGTTCAGGGACATTTCGATAAAAATGAGCTCTTCAGCCCTGTCCTGAGAATTGACGAATACGTCAATCTCGTATATTCCCGCGGGCATGTTGACAGTTTATTCATCTCATTTTACAAACCCTTCAGGGAGGCTCCGGATCCTCCATCAATGCTTCTTCCTGAAAAGACTCTTGACTATGACCCTCAGCAGGTTGTGGCATTACCATATTCCGATTCTTTACCAATGATGTTTCCGAAAGAAGGTATATATCTCTGCTCGGTTGACAGGAATATTAAGGATGGATTCACATTTTTAAATCTAGGCTCCACTTATCCTAAGGTTACTACTCCCGAGGGGATGATAGAGCCATTGGTTTACCTTGCATCCCAGGACGAAATGACTGAACTGAAATCCGCTGTAAAACCAAAAGCAGCGCTCGATGAATTCTGGATAAAATGTGGTGGAAATGTAGATAAATCCCGTGAACTTATCCGGATCTTTTATACACGGGTCATGTATTCAAATTTCTATTTTACTTCGTACAAAGAAGGATGGCGAAGTGAACGAGGAATGATTTATATTATTTACGGGCCGCCTGACAAAGTCTATAAAACATCTGAAGGTGAGATCTGGGGTTATAAAAAACCTGTGGTAAGATCAAAATGGGGCGGCAGATTCACGGTAACCGATTCTTATCTTTTCTTCAGCTTTAAAAAAAGAGCAGATATCTTTTCTGATAATGACTTTTATCTGAGCCGAAATGAAACTCTTATAACATTCTGGGATAAGGCGATAGCAAGCTGGAGAAAAGGTATCGTATTCAGGCTCGATAACCCGAAAGGGATTTAGTATTAAGAAGTATTGCAAACCTCTAACTTTAATAATTCATATTAATTGCAATAAATAATTTATGCAGAAAGAAACAGATTGTATTTTTGGATTGCATGCTGTGATAGAGGCTATTAAAGCCGGAAAACAGATCGACCGGCTGCTTGTAAAACAGGGTCTTCAGGGTGCACTCTATCATGAACTTATGACAGAAGTTAAAGCTCATAACATTGTATATCAGATTGTACCTGTTGAAAGAATAGAACTTGTGACCCGGAAAAACCACCAGGGTGTCCTGGCATGGCTCTCAGTCATTGAATATCAATATATTGCCAACCTGCTTCCTATGGTTTTCGAAAAGGGTGACGATCCTTTGATAATCGCACTTGACGGAGTTTCGGATGTAAGAAACTTTGGCGCAATTGTCAGGACTGCAGAATGTCTGGGAGCACATGCTATCATCATCCCCGAAAAAGGATCAGCCAGGATAACAGCTGATGCTGTTAAAACTTCAGCAGGTGCTTTGCATTCATTTCCGGTATGCAGGGAAAAGAGTCTTGTTCGTAGCATTGAGTATCTAAAAGAATCAGGGCTAAAGGTATTTTGTGCAGGTGAAAAATCCGCCAAATCAGCCTCAGAAACTTCATTAACAGGACCTTCAGTTTTAATTCTTGGAGCTGAAGACAAAGGCATAAGTCGTGAACTTATAGCATTGGCTGATCATCTGATAAAAATACCTATGACAGGCACTATTGGATCGCTAAATGTATCGGTAGCAGCTGGTATTCTTTTGTATGAGATGGTAAGGCAGCGGTCAGTCTGATTTATTCGATAATGTTTCTTATTCTCTTATCAAGCATCTCCTGATCAGCAGTAAATGAAGCCAGACCTGCCAGCGTCAATAAAGTATCAGGGGCAATTTTCCCTTCACTTATCTTTTTCTCCCACCTTGCATGAACCGGAATTTTTCCATCAGATGCGATGAACCCTTTCTCCTCTTTTGTAAGTGAGGGGAACATATCTTCACATCCCTCTTCATGAGCTATGTGAATCAATTCAGGACCGGTGGCCGGTATTTTTCCTGCTAATCTTTCAGAAAGTTTAAGCACTTTGTTATCAACTTCCCAGAATGTTTCGATGTGTGCATCTTTTGCTGAATCAAAAATACTAACATCGTAATTTTCATGAGTTCGTGATGAGAATTTTCCGGATAATTCTTTATGTCCGGCAGCTGCTACTTTAGGTGGCATAGTAAACACATCTACACCGGCCAGAAGCTCAAGCTGGGTGTAATTCCTCAGACTTGCCGCGATCTGTTTGGTCTGCCATGGATTCTCGGCGGTCAGGCCTGTTACCCAATTCTGAGATGAGATAACCGCCTTCTCTCCTGCCCCTGAACCATCCCCAAGTTTGTTGTTGATCATATAAGCACCAATTCTGCCCAGAAAAACATTTACATAATCTGGTCTTGATACTCTTGTTACGAGTACATTTTCACGTGCACTGAATCCAAGCGTGAAATTGATTTTGACTCCTGAATCCTTTAGAAGTCTGGCTCCTATCAATCCTTCAGCAGTATATGGAACCTTAATAATAAACTGTTCCGGACATATATCATGAAATCTTCTTCCATAGTTTTGAATGGCTTTAATATCATGTGCAGTGTCGGTATGAAGTTCGACACTAACATATCCTCCAAATTTTGAAGCCAGCCGCAGTGCATGCCTGGCATTTAATATAAAGGCAATCTCTTTGACTCTCTCCTCCTGAGGCAGGTCTCTTACAACACTTTTTGCCTCAGAAATAAAGATATCGTATATCCCTTTTTGTATTTCATTGTTTAGCAATGAATTATTCGTTGTTAAAGCGGCCATTTCGGTCGCCCAATTTGCTTCGGCTTCCTCCACATCACCTGTGTCGAGCCAGAGTTCTGTACCGGTATTAAGAAGTGATTCCCAGAAGGGGTCGCTTTTGCCCGTAACATGTTTTTCGCTAAGATTCTTCCAAACAAAATCGCTAATTCTGGTGTTAATGTCAGCCATGGTTTCAAGTATTGATGTGAAATTCAATTATTTCATTTTTTCAATAAAGTTTGCAGGTCATCACCTGTAGGTTGCTGAAAAATTTTCAGTCCGAACTCACTCATTATTGCCAGCAGATGTTCTACTATCTCAGACTGGAGGTTTTCGAATGGTATATACTGAGTATTTTTTGTGAAGAGATTGAGTTTTAATTGAAGACCATTACCCTTATCAATAGGTTCATGCTTCAAAATAATTGCCTGTCCGGTATCAATAGAGGGATGTTGCTTCAAATAAGCTTCAGCATAAAACCTGAATAACCCAAGATTGGTTACTTGCGAAGAATTGAAAAAGGGAGCTTCCATTGAGTTAATATCTTTAACTGACAGATCAGTTTTACTTTCAGTTAAATCAATAAATTCTTTTAATGCAGGAATCCTGCAGAGTCTGTTTTTCAGCTCCTTATCAAGAAACCTGATGCTCTTCATATCAATGAATAATGATCTCTTTACTTGTCTGATTCCTGCCTCCTTCATTCCTTTCCAGTTTTGAAATGAGTCATTTACAAGCGAATAAGTAGGAACTGTAATTATAGTCTTGTCGAAGTTCTGCACCTTAACAGTATTAAGAGTAATATCGGAAACGATCCCGTCTACATCGCGGCGAGGTATTGAAATCCAATCACCTATTTTCAGCATCTTGTCAGATGAAAGCTGAATACTGGCAACAAGTCCAAGAAGAGTATCCCTAAAAACCAGTATCAATACTGCAGCGATAGCACCTAAACCGGCTACGAGAGTGCTGATATCTTTTTTGAATATTACCGATACAATAACAAAGATTGTAATGACTACAATGAATAACTTTAACAGCTGAACATATCCTTTTATATGGCGATGCCGTGCAATCGGCAGTGTTTTATAAATCTCATGCCAGGCTTCAATAAATGAGTTAATAACAACTGTACCTGTAATTACCATATAAATATAGGTCAGTTTATGAACTCCTACCAACCATGCCGGATAAGCTTTTAGAGCCCATGCTGCCATAAACCATATAACAAGCGCAGGAGCAAAATGCGATAACCGTGTGAAGACTTTTTGTTCGAGGAAAATATCATCCCATGTATTAGTGGTTCTTTTTACAATCCTGATTACAATCTTAAGGATTATAGCTTTCGCTATAACGTTTGAAAACCAACTAAGCAATATGACAATCAGTACAAGAGCAATCGTACTGAGAAATGAAGAAAGGCTATAACTTAGTCCGGCGTTAACAAATAATTCTTTAAACCAAACTGCCGGATCATTAATTAATGGCATGTCAGGTTACTTAAATAATTAGTGGCAAAAATAGATAAATTATCAATCCGTCTCAATGAATATTTTTAGCTTTACATCATTCAGGTGAAAATAAATTAACTATGAGAACAATCATATCATTCATTTTGTTTATTGAATCACTCACCTTATCGGCACAGGAGAGTTTTGATAAGTACTTTACCGACAAAGTCTTAAGGTTTGATTTTATGCTTGCAGGGAATAGCCAGAAGACTTCTGTTTACCCGGTTGTAATGAAGGAAGAACCTTTTTGGGCAGGGTCTAAGACAAATCTTATAAATCCTTTCAATTCGGGGAATTTTAAATATGAGGTTTTTGATGTTACAGGGAACACTCTTATCTACTCCAGAGCTTTCTGTACACTTTTTCAGGAGTGGCAGACAACCGCTGAGGCAAAAAGTGTTGACAGAAGTTTCTATGAAGTCGCTACAATGCCCTACCCAAAAAATAAAATCAGATTCATTCTAAGCAAAAGAGAACGGAACGGAATGTTCTCAAAACTGTATGAGACGATTATCGATCCGGCCAACTACTTTATCAGGAAGGAAAATCCTGTGACAGCGGCCGCAACAAAAATTTATGGCTCAGGTGACCCTCATACATCGGTTGATCTTGCATTTATTGCCGAAGGGTATAAAGCCAATGAGATGGGAAAATTCCGGGCTGATGTTAAAAAAATGGCTGATTATCTTTTTGAAGAAGCTCCGTTCTCTGAATATAAGGATAGATTTAATATCTGGGCAGTTGAAGCAATATCTCAGGATTCCGGAACTGATGTTCCCGGTGAAAAAATCTATGCTAATACAGTATTGAATTCAAGCTTCTATACTTTCGACCTCGACAGGTATCTGACTACCCAGGATATCAAAGCTGTAAACGATTATGCCGCAACAGTCCCTCACGACAACATAATTGTGCTTATTAACAGCAGCAGGTATGGAGGAGGAGGTGTTTATAATTACTATACCGGAACTACAACAGGGAATCAACTCTCACCAAAGGTTTTCATTCATGAATTCGGACATGGATTTGCCGGACTGGCTGATGAATATTATACCTCAACCGTAGCTTATGATGAGTTTTATCCCCTAAATGTGGAACCATGGGAACCAAATATAACCACAATGGTAAACTTTGAGTCGAAATGGAAAAAGCTGATCAATAAAGACACTCCTATCCCAACTCCCTCTGAAGAAAAATTTAAAAATGTAACAGGACTATTTGAAGGTGGAGGTTATTCTGCAAAAGGAATATACCGCTCTGCAATGGATTGCCGGATGAAAAGTAATAAAACCAAAGGATATTGTTCTGTCTGCCGGAATGCAATAAGGGAGATAATTGAGTTTTATCTAAAATAAACATAATGGGGACGCGGCGCGACCCCATTTGTAAATTATTGATATTTGTTTTTTTATTTGTTCTTTCTGTCAATAAGATAGAACAATACAAGGCTGAGGCCACCGAATAAAAAGATCATTGATACATAATCAGGACCGTGGGGCATTACCTCCATTGAATCAAGAATAGCGCCGACAATAATGCCAACTCCTATTCCCATAAATAGCATCCCGATTTTCAGAGTCAGCTTGTTCCAGTTGAACAAAGATGTCTGACCCTCTTTACCCGTGTTGAAAAGACTTGCGTCAGCTCCCTTATCAATAAGCGCCATTCTTTCTTTATTTCGGGTAGTGACACGAACATAATAAATTCCAAAAACTGTGGCGAAAAATGCGATAAATGCAACTAATACTTCCATGACTTTAATTATTAATTATTGACATTGGTTAAGAACTCTTTTACACCTTTAGACTATATGGGTATATAACCGGTTACAAAAAAAGATTAATAAATAATTTAAATTTCCCCGTAACCAATGAATATCTTTACTCGTCAAACAGACAGAATGGATTATAAAGGTGACATATATTATATTGAGCAGATCATTGCAGGAAACAGCAATGCTTTCAGTCATATTGTAGACAGGCATAAAGATAAAGCTTATAATCTTGCTTTCAGAATCTGCGGAAATCATGAAGAAGCAGAAGAGCTTGCACAGGATTCATTTTTAAAGGCTTACAGGTCACTTAAGAGCTTTAAAATGAAAAGCAGTTTTGCTACCTGGCTTTACAGGATCGTTTATAATACTACGATCTCGCATGTAAGAATTAAGAAAAAAGGAGTTCTTTCCCTTGAAGATTTTCCTGCTGATTCGACAGATTTTATTGGAGGCAGCACGAGTGAAGAAGATGCAGAAAAGGAATACAGGAATGCGTTGGTAAACTTTGCTCTTCAGAAAATAAATGAAGAAGAAAGAGGTCTGGTAAGTCTCTATTATTATGAGGAGATGAATAGCGAAGAGATATCAGATGTCACCGGAATAAGCAAATCAAATATTAAAGTCAAGTTATTCAGAGCAAGGCAGAAGATGCTTGAAATAATTGAAAAAGTTGAAAAAAATAAATTTATATACCATGAATAACCAGGAAGAATTTAAGGAAGATCTTCTCCGACACTATATAACTTCAGAGAGGATTGAGAAGGCCCCCGAAGGGTTTACCTCAAAAGTAATGGCGCGCGTCCAGGTAGATACTTTGCCATTAATGGTTGCAGAAAAATCGAGGAAGAAAAATCTGGTCCCTTATATTTCGTCTGTCGTTACAATACTATTGATTGCTTCAGCCATTCTGATTCCTGGTAGTCAATCAGATTCATTGGTCAATCCGGTTTTAAGTCTTATTAAAAACATTAAGTTTTCAGTTCCTGAGATAAACCTGTCATCTATCTTCCAGCTCACTCTTCCATCAGTTTTGATGTACGTATTTATCGGAATATTAATACTAAGCTTATTCGACATGGCGCTCTACGGAATATTTCACAGGGAGAAGTAGTCTAAGACAAAAGTAAAAAGATAAAGTCTATGGCAAAAATATGATTTTAAAAGCTTTCCACTTTTGAATTGAGCCCTTTTGCATTCAGAGATCTGCTCATAGCATTAAGCACCTCAACAACACCTAATTTTACTTCGCAGCTTCCTTTAAAATGGACAATCAGGGCACATTGTTCCGCCTGAACTGCGTCGTGGCCGCAAACTTCGACCAGCGATTTGATCACATGCTCGAAAGTATTGATATCATCATTATAAAGAATCAGTGAACCCGATTCACTTCCGCTCTTCAGCTTATCATCCTTATGTAATGTTTTTTCTTTCATTTAAGTTTTTCAAATAGTTGTCTTGCAGTTTCAATAGGTATTTCCTTTTTCCCGAGCCATGCAACAACTTGCGTCTCACGATATCCGTTTCTCTTTAAAAGATCAGCATACTCAGATGCGGTTTCAAATGTAATAAATTTTCCAATCAGATAATCAATTTTTCCATCTTCAAGGGTTTGAATATCCAGTCCCCTGTTTCCGGCAATTTTTCTGATTCCCTCAACTACTTCGTCTTTAAGAGGTTTTATTGACCTTGTAACTTCGACCCTGAAAGTCAGAGTTGGGGTAACAGTATCGGCCCGAGTCTCAGTTAAAGCTTTATCATTGGAGACAAAAGGCTTCTTTCCCCAATCTTTTTCCAGCAATGAAGCCCTGTCAGGAGAAACGGACTTATTTGCAAGTAGTGCGACTATGAATGCATCTTTGAATCCTTTACCTTTAACTGATGCAAGAGCTTTGGTAGCGTCCAAAGATTTCCGGAACATACCAGCATAATAAATAGTTTTATCAGTCCCTGCAATCTTAAACCCGTAAACAGGTGTGATCCCTTTAAAATATGCGGGGACAATCGGATTTCGAAAAACAGCGATCTGAATACGGTAAATAAGTCCCTCAGGCACATCAGGATCAATTATTATCTTTGCTTTCGGATCTGTTACAGGTTTTGCCAGCACTTCAAACAAAGCAAATACTTCCACCTTTGGTTTTATTGAAGGAATAACCACTTTAGTTGAATCTGGTCTTTTATCCGCTGGTTTAACAGCTTTGTAATTAACTATTCCGGAAGAATCCTTAACAATCCTGCTCACCGGTTTTTCAGGAGTCACAATTGATAGTTTGGAAGTATCGTTTTGAGGGTTCATAAGAACCTGAGCTTCGCTGTATTTCTGATCAGCTGACTTTTGATAAGAGGCAGCAAGTTTTTCATTTTCAGAAATTCTGGTTTTGAGAGCGGGTTTTTCAGAGACCGGAAGTTTTTCCAGCTCTTTTCTTTGCTCACCAGCAAGTTCGAGAAGTGAATCTGCTTTAGATTGAAACTCGATAGCTTCATTTAATATTTTTTCATAGTTTGCCGGAAGATCCGTTTTTGCGGCAGTCACCTTTTCAGAGGCTTTTTGAATTGGTTCTTTAATTGCGGGTTTGACTTCTGGCTTAATGGTGTCTGCTTTAACACTTTTTAAGGTTCCGGCTGGTTTGAGTTCAGTCTCTGCAACTTGTCCTTGTTTTTGGCTGCACTGTTGTATAAATTCAGGAACACCCATTTCCCTGGCTGTTTTTTTCCCTACCAGGCTGGTGTACGAATTATATGAATAAACAGCTTCTGAAAATTTCCCTGACATTTGTTGTGCGCGGCCAAGATAAAATAATCCGTCAGAGGGCAATGTCTTAACAGCATCGCCTCCCTGAAGAGCTTGTTGCAGAAGATTTGTTGCTTCCCCCGGATCCCTGTTCAGTTTAACCAGGCAAACACCTGAATAGTACTTGTACAAAGGATCTTTGGAATATGTTAGCAGGAGTTCCCTGAACTGAGCATAAGCCTTTTCATAATTCCCTTGTGAAAATGCTTCAAAAGATGATTGCCGGGTAGGCTTCGCCGGAACGTTCTGGGAAAAAAGATTATTAAAAGGTATTTCAATAATCGTTAAAAGGCATAACAAAACTATTTGTTTCTTCAATTTCATATGTGCTGTTTAATTAGCAAATAATTATTTTTCAATACATTACGTTGAAACAATATTTTTTTGCCGGAGGATTTATGTTAATAACAATTGACTGATTTTTTGCAAATAACAATTCAAACTTCGTAAATTTACCCATAATAACAAAATAAATATCAATGGTTCAATTAAAAGTGGGAATGAAAGCTCCCAGTTTTGAGGGTATAGATCAGAATGGCAATACTATAAAGCTAAGCAACTTCAAAGGGAAAAAGGTAGTTCTATATTTTTATCCAAAAGATAACACACCCGGGTGTACTGCAGAAGCATGTAATCTGCGAGATAACTGGGATTTATTTTCAGATAAAGGCTTTATAGTTATCGGGGTAAGTCCCGACAATGAAAAGTCTCATAAGGGCTTTGCCGGCAAATACTCCCTCCCGTTTCCGCTTATCGCCGATACTTCAAAAACAATTCTGAAAGATTACGGGGTCTGGGGAGAGAAAAAAATGTACGGAAGGAGCTTTCAGGGTGTTATCAGAACTACATTCATTATTGATGAAAAAGGGATAGTTGAAAAGATAATAACCAAAGTTGATACCAGCGGACACACTAAACAGATTTTCGATTTGTATAATCAATAAAACCAGTTATATGAGCAAAGAACGAAAAGAAATAAATAAAGAAAAGCTAAAGGCACTTGAGATTACCCTTGGGAAAATTGAAAAGGATTTTGGTAAGGGAACAATAATGAAGTTAGGCGATCATGCAATTGATAATATCCAGGTCATTTCAACGGGATCAATCGGTCTTGATGCAGCTCTTGGTATCGGTGGAATACCCCGTGGAAGGGTTATAGAGATCTATGGTCCGGAAGCATCAGGTAAAACAACCCTGGCTATTCATGCTATAGCCGAGGCACAAAAAAACGGAGGTATTGCTGCAATAATTGATGCTGAACATACATTTGACCGCAATTATGCAGAAAAACTTGGGGTAGATGTTGAAAATCTTCTTATTTCTCAACCTGATAACGGAGAGCAGGCACTTGAGATCACTGACAATCTTATCAGGTCAGGAGCGCTTGATATAGTCGTTATTGACTCAGTTGCAGCACTTACACCAAAAGCTGAAATTGAGGGAGAGATGGGTGATTCAAAAATGGGTCTTCAGGCTAGACTGATGTCTCAGGCTCTTAGAAAACTTACAGCAAATATTAATAAAACAAACACCTCCTGTGTTTTCATCAATCAGCTCAGGGATAAAATTGGTATAGTGTTTGGTAATCCTGAAACTACGACCGGGGGCAATGCCTTGAAGTTCTATGCATCGGTCAGGTTAGATATCAGACGCACAAGCCAGCTAAAAGAAGGCGAAGAAATCATTGGCAGCAGGACAAGGGTCAAAATTGTGAAAAATAAACTTGCACCTCCGTTCAAAAAAGCTGATTTTGACATACTTTATGGAGAAGGTATCTCCCAGCTCGGAGAGATTGTCGACTTTGGAGTCGATTTTGAAATTATAAAGAAAAGCGGTTCCTGGTTCAGTTATGGAGATACTAAACTTGGTCAGGGACGTGATGCTGTCAAACAGATCCTTAAGGATAATCCGGAATTGTATGATGAACTGAAACTTAAAGTATCAGAAGCTCTCAAAAAGTAATTAAAGTATTATTATAAGTTCACTTTGAGATCCTTTGTGATTCCTTCGTGTTCTTTGTGGTTAATGGATTTCTTTACTACAAAATCGCACAAAGTCTATCACTAAGGTATACAAAGGAAAATAGTCCCTATAATTTGTCTTCAGAAACCTGATTTAAAGATTTAATAATTAAAGTTAATATGAAAAAGTATTTTCTCCTGTTACTTCTTGGGGCACTGCTCTTTGTCAGTTCCTGTAAACAACAACCATCTGCCGTTAAGGAGGCATCGCCGCAGTTCAATAACCAACTTACAGCTGAAGAGAAAGCAGGTGGAGTGATGACCCCTGAAATAATGTGGAAGTTCGGAAGACTCGGGGCTTTTGTGCTTTCTCCTGACGGATCGACCGTATTATATACTGTTACAGATATAGATCTTCAGAGTGAGGCAAGACGTAGCAATATTTTTAAAATTGATTTAAAAGGGAGTAATCCCTTGCAGTTGACAACTGATGGCGGAAGTTCTCCGCAATGGATCAATAACGGGAAATCTATTGCTTTTGTCAACAAAGGGAAACTCTATATAATGAATGCAGATGGCTCAGGACAGAAAGTAATATCCGGTATAGAAGATTTTGAGATTTTCAACATTTCACCTGATGGAAACAAAATATATTTTACAAAGAGAGTCAAATTGGACCAGACTGCAAATGAGAAACACAAACTACCCAAAGCAAATGTCAGAATTATCAATGACCTGATGTACAGGCACTGGAACTACTGGAGTGATTATTCGTACAGCCATATTTTTGTTGCATCCTTTAATGGAAGCGCCGTTTCAGAAGGAAAAGATATTATGGAAGGACAGAAGTTTGAATCACCTACTGCCCCATACTTCGATGACGGTGAAATTTCGTGGAATCCCGACGGGAAATCAATAGC
>PLMC01000004.1:3184-3450 GCA_003141495.1 Bacteroidales bacterium | reverse complement strand
ATATGCGCGAACTGGTGAACCATAGTACCTGCACTGAGAATCGCCCAATCGTCAACTCCAACCTCTCCAGCAAGAGCGGTGGAATTGCCAATAATGACATTGTTCCCAAGTGTACAGTCGTGACCAATATGGGAATAAGCCATTAGAAGACAACCGACACCAATAATTGTCTTCCCGACAGCAGCGGTACCACGGTTAACCGTAGCACATTCTCTGATAGTGGTATTGTCTCCAATTTCAGCAGTCGATTCCTCCCCTCTGAACTT
>PLMC01000004.1:0-3129 GCA_003141495.1 Bacteroidales bacterium | reverse complement strand
ACTTGAGCAGTCATTTCTCCTTCTAAAATCAGTTCGTTCCCTACAAATGCCTGACCAAACATTGTGGCTATTCCTCTCCGCATAATATCGGCAAATTCCATTTTAAGTATTACTGTATCTCCCGGAATTACTTTATGTTTAAATTTAAGCTTGTCGATTTTAAGAAAATATGTTGAATACTTTTCCGGCTCTTCAACTCCACTNNAAGAAAGATTCATTGAATGTGACATTCTTGATTCCGACTATTGAGGACTCATCAAGAGCTATTATTTTATCAACCATTAAAAAAGGGAATCTGTGAGGCAGCCGTTTTTTAATATCTTCAATTGTATAAACAGGGGGCAGTGAAGCATCATAAACAGGAATATCATGTTTTGAACTTGCCTTCTTCATCTCCTGCCTTATGATTTTTGCCAACCTTGTATTGGCATAATGGCCCGGACGTGTTGCAACAATTTTACCTTTTATCGGGTGGCCAACAAGTGCAAGGTCGCCCATAATATCGAGGAGTTTATGACGTGCCGGCTCATTCGGATATCTTAATTCAGTATTATTAAGTATTCCTGCTGTATGGGCGTTTATACCTGGCCGGTTAAAGAGTTTGGCAATCCGGTCTATTTCGGATTGTTCAACTTCCTTTTCAAGAATCACAATTGCATTGTCAAGATCGCCACCATGAATAAGTCCCATATTAAAAAGCGGTTCCAGTTCATGAAAAAAAACAAAGGTGCGGCTTTTGCTTATTTTCTCTTCAAAGTCATCAATTGAATCAAGGATCGAATACTGGTTCCCAAGAATTTTGGAGTTATAATCAATAAGAACATTGACACTGAAATGATCGTCGGGATAAACTATCAGATCCACACCATGTTCCTCGTCGGAAAAGGTGATTTTTTGTTTAACCACGAAGTAATTTCTGTCTTCTTTCTGGTCAACGATACCAGCTTCTTTGATCGCCTCAACAAACTTCCACGCGGAACCACCCATTACGGGGGCCTCTGGTCCATCTAGCTCAATCAGGGCATTGTCAACCCTCAGGCCATTAAATGCTGCCATTACATGTTCAATAGTTGAAACGGAAGCATTGTTTTGCACCAGGGTTGTTCCCCTCGAAGTATCTGTAACGTGCTCAGCCAGCCCATCTATCATTGGTTTTCCAGGAAGGTCTATTCTGCAGAATTTGTAGCCGTGATTTACCGGAGCCGGTTTAAATGTAATTGTTACACTATTTCCTGTGTGCAGGCCTTTTCCGGTAAGGCTAATCTCTTTTGCAAGCGTCCTTTGTTTTTCACTCATCAGTGTTGATTATTAAATTAAAATCCGGGTACAAAAAAAATAAAAATATTTCGAACAATCCAGAAAATTGACCGTTAACTGAATTTATTACAACTGATTCAAGTCTGAATTCTGAACAAAACTACTTCTTTTTCAGCGACTCTATCTCTTTTTCGAGTGAATCAATTTTTAACTTCATTTCAGGCAATTTCTTAAAGATAACTGAAGATCTGAGAAATTGTTTCACTTCGATAGCCGGTGAACCTAAGATCGCTGTATTTTCTTCTTTCACATCACCAAGAATTCCGCCCTGAGCTCCTATTTTTGTCCCATTGGCAATTTTCAGATGCCCGGCAAGCCCTACCTGACCTCCAAACATGCAATTCTTCCCTACTTTTGTTGATCCGGATATTCCTGTCTGGGCAGCCATAACTGAATTTTCTCCCACTTCAACATTGTGGGCAATCTGTATCAGATTATCAAGTTTAACACCTTTCCGGATTATTGTCGAACCCATAGTGGCACGATCAATTGCAACATTAGCCCCGATTTCAACATGGTCTTCCAGAACAACATTGCCTAACTGAGGGATCTTCATAAATTCACTTTCTGACTGAGGCGCAAATCCGAATCCATCGCTTCCGATTACGGTCCCCGCATGAATAATACAACCTTCGCCAAGAATACAGTCATGATAGATCTTCACCCCCGGATTGATAGTACAATTATTTCCAAGTTTAGTATTGTCTCCGATATAAACATGCGGATATATGGAGCAGCCATCGCCTATAATACAATTTTCACCAACATAAGTATATGGCCCGATGAACACATCAGACCCGACTTTTGCAGTAGCTTCAATGATTGCAGTGGTATGAATGCCTTTCTTCCGGGGNNCTTTTATTCACAAGAACAATTGAAGATTTAGTTTCATAAATAAAATGTTCATATTTCGGATTGGCGAGGAATGATAATGCTCCGGGTTGACCCTCTTCAATTTTAGCTATCGTATTTACTTTAATATCGGGGTCGCCTTCTATCACACCATTTAAGAAACCGGCTATTGTTGCTGCAGTAAATTCCATAATATTATAATTTAAATTATCGGCATTCTTTTGGATAACAGAGAAAGTATTTAGTTATTCTTTCAGAGAGGAACTGGTGGTCAAACATATCTGATACCGTTGAAATATCAGCTGTTTTTCCATTTTTCAGAAGTATCTTAACTACTGGAGCATCGGGAGTATAAGCCAGGTTTGAAATGCTGTTTGTATAAACATAATATTCTGTTAAACCCGGATCAATATCCATCAGCTTCCTCGCAATGCTGATCAGGTCATTTACTCTTTTCATTGCGAACGGTTCGTTCTGAAGCTCGATTGCGAAAAGATCTCTCCTTAGTAACCTGCCTGACAAATCTGAAAGCACCCTGTCAGAATGATCAGCCCAGTATTTTGCAGAAACCAGGATATCTGAATCATCGAGTCTGGTAAAATTTGATGCGATCATTCCCGGGGTAAATTTCCCTTCATCTGTGAGGTCCGAATGACCGATATCATTATAGAGGAAGAATCTAAGAGCAGGAGTGGTAAATAAGTCATTTCCTTTAGTAGCAATTTCTTTTGCCCTTTTAAGAATATTTACAAGGAGGCTTTCGGAAGAAAGGACTGTCTTATGCATATAAACCTGCCAGTACATAAGCCTGCGTGCAATAAGAAATTTTTCAAGTGAATATATCCCCTTTTCATCGACAACAAGGCTATCATCCTCAACATTAAGCATCCTTATTATTCTGTCCGATCCAACAGATCCCTCAATTACTCCGGTGAAGAAACTATCCCTTCGCAGATAATC
>PLMC01000020.1 GCA_003141495.1 Bacteroidales bacterium | reverse complement strand
TTAAATGTAGCCTTACGCCAGATTCTGGATCTCTATACCTGCTACAGACCGATAAGATATTTCAAGGGAGTGCCCAGTCCGGTCAGGCATCCTGAAAAAGTAGATATGCACATTTTCAGGGAAAATACTGAAGATATTTATACCGGCATAGAATTTATGAATGGTAAACCGGAAACAGAAAAGGTGAGAAGATTTCTGATAGACGAGATGGGTGTTAAGTCAATAAGGTTCCCGAATACATCCTCAATAGGAATAAAACCTGTATCTGTAGAAGGTACAGAACGTTTAGTAAGACAGGCAATTAAATATGCGATTAATAAGAAGTTGCCTTCAGTTACTATTGTTCATAAGGGGAATATTATGAAGTTTACTGAGGGTTCCTTCATGAAGTGGGGATATGCTTTGGCCGAAAGAGAATTCGGGAAAGATGTCTTTACATGGTCGCAGTATAAACAAATTTCGGAAAAACAGGGTATAAAGGTTGCCGATGAGATGTTAAAAAATGCAGAAATTGCAGGAAAGATTATTATCAAAGATGTTATAGCTGATGCCTTTCTGCAGCAAATTCTGACCCGACCTGCTGAATATTCAGTCATCGCTACATTAAATCTGAACGGTGACTATATCTCAGATGCGCTTGCCGCTATTGTGGGTGGAATCGGAATTGCACCAGGCGCAAATATAAATTTTGAAAGTGGTTATGCAATATTTGAAGCTACACATGGAACCGCGCCAAAATATGCCGATCAGGATAAAGTGAACCCTGGTTCAGTTATCCTTTCGGGAGCATTGATGTTTGATTATCTTGGATGGAACAAAGTTGCTGAAAGTATCTATTCAGCATTGGAGAGTACCATACTAAGTAAAAGAGTCACTTATGATTTTCACAGGTTGATGGAGAATGCAACCTTACTAAAAACCTCCGAATTTGCAGATGCAATAATCTCTAATATTATATCTCAAACATTATAAAATCTTATTTCTTATGGAAGACAATAATTATTTTGCAAAACTGGAGGAGTCTGTAAGAGCTTCATGTCAGATTGATACCGGCCTGTTTGAAGAATTTGAGGTGAAGCGTGGTCTTAGAAACAAAGATGGAACAGGCGTTTTAGTCGGGTTGACGAATATCGGCGACGTAGTTGGATATAAAAAAGAAGATGGCAAGGTAATTGCCGTTCCAGGGAGATTATTATATAGGGGTATAGATATTGAAGATATCATTCATGGATTTCAGAAAGAAAACCGCCATGGTTTTGACGAAACAGTATACCTGTTGTTAACTGGACATTTGCCAAATAAAAAAGATCTGGCGGAATTCTCGGAACATCTTGCATCATTACGATCTCTTCCTGACGATTTTGTTAAAGACATGATATTATCTATGAAAGGGAAAGATGTCCTTAATATTCTGGCGCGGTCAGTCTTGGGATTATATACGCTTGACGATAAGCCGGATGATATTTCACTCGACAACATGATTAAACAGTCTTTAAACATTATTGCCAAATTTCCTACTATAGTTGCATATTCTTATCAGGCTTTACGACATTTGTATAAAGGAAAAACTCTGTCTATCCGTCACCCTCAGTCAAATCTGACAACAGCTGAAAATTTTCTTTATCTGATCAAAGGTGATTGTAAAGGTTTTTCAAAACTTGAGGCAGATCTGCTCGATCTCCTGCTTGTCCTTCACGCAGAACATGGAGGGGGAAATAATTCAACCTTCACTATGAGGGTAACCAGTTCCTCTGAGACTGATATTTATTCTTCTGTAACTTCTGCAATCGGATCATTAAAAGGACCATTGCATGGAGGTGCAAATGTGAGGGTTCTGGAGATGATGGAAGATATGAAAATTCATGTAAAAAACTGGACTGATGAAGAAGAAGTAAAGCAGCATCTTTTAAAGATTCTTAATAAAAAGGCTAATGATTTCTCGGGCAAGATATATGGAATAGGCCATGCTGTCTATACCATTTCTGATCCCAGAGCTTCAATTCTAAAGGCAAAAGCAAGAGAACTGGCAATTGAAAAAGGTCGTCTTGATGAGTTTGAACTTTATGCTTTAGTCGAACGACTTACACCTGAAGTGTTCAGAGTGTTCAAAGGAGAAAAATCAACAAAGGTGGTTTGCATTAATGTTGATTTTTATTCCGGTTTTGTTTACGCCTGTCTTAATATTTCAAAAGAGCTCTATACACCGCTTTTTGCAATTGCCAGAGTCTCAGGATGGTGCACGCATCGGATAGAAGAACTCACATTCTCGGCAAAAAGGATCATCAGGCCAGCATTCAGAAATGTCTATGGCAATCGTGAATATATTCCATTAAATATGAGAGGCTAATAAGATGAACGATACAATTCCAAATTATGATGTGCTAATTGTCGGAGGAGGTGTGGTAGGAACAGCTTTGCTTTATACTTTAAGCAAGTATACCGATATCAAAAAGATTGGTCTTATTGAAAAATATTCCGATTTTGGTCTTGTGAATTCTGCATCTTATAATAACAGCCAGACTCTTCATTTCGGCGACATCGAGACCAATTACTCATTTGAGAAAGCAAAATGCGTGAAACAAATGTCTGATATGGTGATGAAATATCTTGAAGCTGTAAAACGTTCAGGTTCTGATCAGAAGATTTTCAGCAAATACACCAAGATGGTATTGGCAGTTGGTAAAAAGCAGGTCGAAGATCTTGGCAACAGGTTTGCTGTATTCAGCAAGCTTTTTCCGAATCTTAGATTAATCAAAAGAGATGAAATAGGGAAGATTGAACCACGAGTTGTTGAAGGAAGGGATCCAGACCAGGAGATAATTGCACTTGTGACTGAAGATGGGTATACTGTTGATTTTAAAAGACTTTGTCATTCATTTGTTGATAATGCAATAAAAGCAAATCTCGATGTTGATATTCATCTTGATACAAAGTTATTAAGGATTGAAAAAAATGCTGATCATTATTCAGTAGTAACTAACAAGGGAGAATTTCATGCAACAGTGGTTGTTGTTGCGGCAGGTGGTCATAGCCTGATGATAGCAAAATCACTTGGCTATGGTAAGAATTTGTCAATTTTATCAATGGCAGGCAGTTTTTACACAGCCCCGAAAGTGCTTAATGGGAAAGTATATACAATACAGGTTGCTAAATTGCCATTTGCTGCTGTACATGGCGACCCTGAGGTACATAATGAAAATGTTACAAGATTTGGTCCAACCGCAAAACCGATATTCGAACTGGAGCGGCATAATCGTTCAACGTTTCGCGAATACTGGAAAACTTTCGGACTGGGTATCAAACCGATTATAAGCTTGTTAAATATTATTCTTGATAAGGTACTTTTTAATTATATCATATTAAATGTCCTTTATGATTTGCCTGTGATTGGTAAACGATTATTTATTAAACAAATCAGGATGATCGTACCTTCGTTAAAACTGAAGGAACTTAAATATGCCAAAGGAATTGGAGGAACGCGACCACAGATTGTAAATAACACTACCAGAAAACTGGAAATGGGAGAGGCAAAGTTGTCGGGAGACAAGATAATATTCAATATAACGCCTTCTCCCGGAGCTTCCACATGTTTAGGTAATGCCTATTCAGATGTTCAGCAATTAATCGGATTTCTCGATAACAAGTTTATGTTCTACAAGGAGGCATTTGAAAAAGATCTTATGTAGAGTTTGATCAGGCNNGCAATAAGTGTAGCTCCCTGGCCTAGTCCATAAGATATTGCAAATCCGGCTTTACCTGAAGCAATAATGCTCATCGACATTCCGATATTCCATATTACACCTCCAAGAACACCATTCAGATGGATATCGAAACTTCCTTTAGTGTAATCCCTGAAAGTGAGAGGTTTTCCTTCAATGGGCCGCTTCATTATCAGCCAATTTAATAGGAGATTGCTGATGAACACGCCAACAGCAAAAAAGAAAATTGCTGAATAAGGGGTCAGTTTTCCGGTTTCCGGAGCTGCAAAATCAGAGGCCATCGAACTTGCCACGAATCGATAGAAAAGAGCCATCAGTATTCCTGCCGAAACCGATAATGCAATACCTTTTCCTGAAACTTTTTTTAATGATACACTATGCATTTTATAAGCTGATGCATCGATAATAATTGCAGCGACAACCAATGCAACACCCCCAAAAATCAGGTTTGCATTTCCATGGGGAGCATAAACATAATTGATAATAACTCCAAGCGCAAGGGCAATTCCGACTCCGACAGGAAATGCAACTGCCATTCCTGCTATAGCCATAGCGGCTACAAGCAATATATTTGATGCATTAAAAATTGCTCCTCCTATTAAAGCATTCAGAATATTATGTGGGTCCGCCTGTTTAATATCCTGAACAAATCCCCGTCCGCTTTCACCTGTACTTCCCATGGTAAACCCAAGCAAGATTGAAAACAGAAGAATTCCAAATACGTAATCCCAATAAAAAAGTTCAAAACGCCATGATTTGCCTGTTAACTTTTGGGTATTTCCCCATGAACCCCAGCAGATCATAGTGATGAAACAAAGGATTATAGCAAGTGTGTAACCTTGTGGAATAAACATGATATTAAATATAATAAATAAAAGTAAAACGCAATATAATTTTCTTAATCGCCTGTAAGATTTATTTATGGTATATAATTCCTTTTAACCACAAAGTACACTAAGGAGACACGAAGGGCACAAGTTGACAGCCGTTGCGGTAGTCTGGCCCCTTCGCTAAAATAGCCTACCAGGTTATTTCTTAACGCTTGGGCCCCTTTACGATCTTTGCGATTAATGGATTTCATGTCTATTTATTATTCCCTGAAACAGGCTGATGCATCATCCTTTCCTCAATAAATGCGCTTATGTGAGGTATAGGCATCTTTTGTTTTACATAAAAATGTTTTCCTTCAGAATTGTTTTCCCAGGTGTTGCTTCCGTCAGTTCTAACGACAATTTTCCCTCTGACAGTATCAAAGAAGCCCTCAGTTCCATAAACCCCGATAAGTACTGCCGTTTCATCCCAGCTCATTCTTCCGTTTTTGTCTTCTGCAGAAAGAGGAATACTGATTCTGAACACATCTTTGACAGGGCTGTTTTTTATGTCAGAATTAATCAATTTTAAACCGGTATAAATCTCAGAGCCAATCTCGAATCCTGTAAAAATGATCTCCCCCGGCCAGTTTTCAAATACATATTTTGACGCTGACGAATCCATGAAGATGTTAAATTCCCTGCCTTCAGGAAACCTGCCTGCCATCGATACTAGTCTTTTTACTTTCTTGATTACCAGGTCTTTTCCTTCTAATGGAGAGAAATTATCCGGTTTTGACTTTAGAAGATTGTTGAGATTAGTTAAAAATCCGACCGTAACAATTGTTACACTTTTGTCAGGTTGAGCGCTGAGCGTTTTTCTATAAATTTCAACAGCATCAGCGACGTCAGCAGTTGATTTTATCGAGTGAGGGTACCTGTCTACAATTGAATCAGCCCAGTGTTGAGATGATCCAAGATTTACACCATCAGTTTTGGGAGCTCCAACAGGCAACTCACCCCTTCCAAAATATGTATTAATAACATTTATTGATGGAGCAACCAGGTAATTCTTATTTGATGAAACAGTTGCAAGAATATCAACTTTCCCGCTATCAGCCATTGCATGTAGAAACGCAAGTGCACCTACATCGTCATAATCGGGACCCAGGTCAGTATCGAAAATGATCTTAGCTACTTTATCTTTCTTTACGGTTGATTGATTTGAACAGCCATAAAAAAATATGAAGCATATCGTTATCAGGAACAAGAATTGTTTCATTGGAGTTTATTTATGAAGTTGTGAGTTGATTTCGTTTCTATAAGGTGCCGAAGCCTGAGCGCCCATGCGGGTTACTGAAATAGCGGCTGCTTCATTTGCAAAAATAACCGCATCCTTCAGGTCACTACCCTCCGATATTGCAACAGCCAGAGCACCGTTGAATACATCTCCGGCAGCTGTAGTGTCGACAGGTTTAACTTTTATTCCAGGGATTAAGCCCGTATAATTTTCTGACTTAATATACGCACCTGCCTCTCCCAATGTTATAATTACATTTTTTACGCCTCTTTCCTGAATTAATTCTGCTGCTCTTTCTGCTGACGGAATATCTGTGATTATTACTCCGGTTATGGTTTCCGCTTCAGTTTCATTAGGAGTTATCAGCCATGTATTTTTAAGAAGATTATCTGATAATTTTCTGGCAGGAGCCGGATTGAGGATCACTTTTATACCATGTTCCGAAGCAATAACAGCAGAATATTCAACTGTGTCAATCGGTATCTCCAGTTGAAGAAGAAGAATTTCAAATTTTCCTGTATCGAATATGACTGAAGGTATATCTTCCTTTAACAAATTGCCATTTGACCCGGGGGCAACAACTATGCTGTTTTCCCCCGCCGAATCGACTGTAATTAATGCGACTCCCGAGGGTAAATCAGGATCTTTAACAATATACTGAATATCAACACCTTCTCTCATAAGCAAGCCAACTGCCTGATTTCCAAACAAGTCATTGCCCCTTTTTGATATAAAAGTAACTTTTCCTCCCAGGCGCGATGCAGCCACAGACTGATTTGCTCCTTTGCCTCCCGGGTTCATAAGAAATTTTCCTCCGAGGATAGTCTCACCTGGAGCGGGTAGCTTTTCGGTCTTTATTACCATATCGGTATTTGAACTCCCGATTACAATTATTCTTTTCATTGAAATACATGTATATAATCAATAAACATCCTTTGCGGAAATTCAGCAGAATTATCCGGAAATTCTGGCCAATTGTCTTCCACAGCTACTTTGAAGGTAAAAAACTGATTTGAATTGAATGGATAGTTTCATTTTGGATATAAAATAATTAATATTCCGGTTGAATCCCCGCGAGCGCATTGGCTTCGACGAGCTCGTAAACTCGGTTCTCCGTTGCTTGCTGCGAAGAGCTTCAATTATTTATCATAATTCAGAAACCAAGATAGAATTTTCTTTTTGATTTTNNTAATAAGTATATTTAATTCCTAATCCTTAATTCAATTTACTTTATTCAGAATGAAAAACAGTTTATCAAGGATCTTATTGATTGTTTCCGGATTGTTTATTATAGCATCGGGAATTTCATATCTGGGTGGGAACATATCTGCAACAGGCCTTTTTCTAATTGCCGCCTTTATTGTGATGGCAATAGCTGTGAGGGGATTTCCGAAATTTAAGGGCTTTTCCTACACCTTATGGATCTTTACTGCTGTTATTGCTTCAATGTTTTATCCTCAGTATTTTATTTCAGCAGGTGGTTTTCAACTAAAGAATCTTATAGTACCTCTTTTGCAGATCATTATGTTTGGGATGGGTTCACAAATGAGCTTCAAGGATTTTGCAGGGGTTATAAAAATGCCAAAGGGAGTGTTTGTAGGGGTCTTCTCACATTACATGATAATGCCGTTAGTAGGATTTTGTATTGCAGGCCTGTTTAAATTTCCTCCTGAAATTTCTGCAGGTATTATACTAATAGGTTGTGTTCCAAGCGGCCTGGCATCGAATGTGATGTCGTTTTTAGCCAAAGCTAATTTAGCACTGGCAGTTACGGTTGGAGCCATCTCAACACTGCTTTCACCTATTATGACGCCATTGCTTATGAAATGGCTTGGGGGACAATATATTGAGGTAAAATTCTGGAGTATGATGCTCGATATCCTGAATATGATTATTCTTCCCATCGTTGCTGGTTTCATTTTCAATCTCTTTTCAAAAGGGAAAGAAACGTGGAAATCTATAACTCTGCAGCTGGTTTCATATACAGTCATTATCCTTCTCACAACACTTGTATATGCAAAATTAAAAGATTCAGGGTTTCTGGCATTTTGTGTCCAGTTTGCAAAATCTATGGGTTGGTTTTTCTTCCTTCCCATGATCGGAGCAAAAGTTTTATCTTATTTTATTATCGGTAAAGACAAGTATATGGAGAGGATACTCTCGCTCATTTCGATGGTAGGAATTGCTTTAATAGTTACAATTATTACAGCGTCGGGTCGTGAGAGTCTGTTAAAAGTCGGCGCGCTGCTTCTGGTAACCAGTCTTCTACATAACATTGCCGGGTACACTCTTGGATACTCGCTGTCGTGGCTGGTGGGAATGCCGGAAAAGGACCGCCGTACTATTGCCTTTGAAGTGGGTATGCAAAATGGTGGTTTGGCTTCAGGCCTTGCCTTGCAAATGGGCAAAGTCGCTACGGTAGGATTGGCCCCGGCTATTTTCGGTCCTCTGATGAATATTACAGGTTCTGTACTTGCCAATTTCTGGAGGGGAAAACCTGTTGACGGGGAGCAGGAAGATAAATTGTCGCAGATTATATCAATTAATTAAAACTGCCAATGCAGCGCCGACCAGACTCGATTGCTTTACCTCCATGAACTCAACAAACCGTTCCCTGTCGCCTGACAAATATGCTCTGAGATACCTGTCAATCTGAGTTCTCAGGTTGTTAAGTTTATAATAGAAGGAACCTTCAACCGTAACAAGAATCGGACGCTCTTTTGTTTTGCCCTTATTTGTTTTAAGAATAACTGCAGCTAAATTTCCGGCAACCAGTAACGCTGCACGGTCCAGAAGGCAATTTACAATATTAAGACAGCTTTCAATGTCAGTTGTATCCTTTATAAATGAACTAAAGGTGCTGCGACCAGATTTTGGATCGGCCATAAACATATTGACTTCCTCGGAGGATAATTCTTCTAAGGCCAATATACCTGAGGCTGTATCACTGGTGAAGACCCCTTCTTCTGCCGCAGTTTTTAATACCAGAAGGCACAGAGGGCCAAAATATCCACCGGAGATCATTTTCTCAAAAGTATGACTTCCGGGATTTGAAGTGGCATTGTCAAACTGGTGATCGAGATCAGTTCTTGGGGCCAATGAGAAGTTACCCGATTCGATATTTATGATCTGGCTTTTTGATGAGTCAAGACTTTTGTTTTTCAGAATATTGGGATTGTTTTCAATATAACAGGTATTTGTTCCGGTCCCCAAAATATATCCTATAAACGAATCATAATCATGACCAATCGAGGCTGATTTGCCGGCAAGAAGAGTTGCAACTGTATCATTCAGGAGAACAATCTGTTTTTCCGGCATACCAAGTGCATCCAGCAGATTTTTGCCAATAAGCTGGCCGACCACTCCTGGAGCCTGCACCTCTTTGGAAAAATAGATAAGTCTGCCATCCTTGTTCGGCAATATTTCAGAAGGATATGAAAAACAGAAGCCAATCCTGTCGGTTTTTTCTGCAAGAGGTCTCACATAATGCGCTATTGTGTTAAAGAATTCTTCCTTTGATATTTCGCCTTCCAGACCCGGCATTTTATTATTTAAAATATTCGTTATTTCAAGTTTTCCGCTGCTGCTTACTTTAACCAGAGCTGCCCTGAAATTTGTGCCACCGGCATCAATAGCCAGTACCGGCAGATCAACCTTGAACTTGTTATCAGCCTCAATATATGTTGGTATCATGCGGAGAGAACTGGTATTACTCTCAAGTCCATTTAACATCTCTGATGTAAATGAATCAACCATGTTATGAATGTTGATTTCTTCAGTTCTCATCTTGTGTTCGGCCAGGAATCTTTTATAATCTTTCATATGAGCTGGTTTATCAGAAAATGGAGCTCAAATATAAAAATATACACTGAAAATGTAAGTTTATTTTATAATATTGTATACCCTATTTAATTATGGAATATCCATTTCATTGATTTGTGAAGATTTTAGAGAGTAATTTAAAGAACTATTGAAAACAAAATTTGAAGGATGTCAATCATAAAAAACCTTGCAAAAATGATCGATCATTCGATCCTTCAGCCCACACATGCCGATGAAGATCTGCTGAAACGATGTGAAGTGGCAATGAAATACGATGTAGCTTCTGTTTGTGTTAACTTTTGTGCGCCTTTGTGGTAAAAGATAACTCATTTGACCACAAAGGAACATAAAGTAAAACTCAGAGCGACACAAAGGGGAAATGAGACAATTAAAACCTTAGAAATGAAAAAGAACATTTTGTCATCAATCTTTACTTTGATTATTGCATGTTTATCACTTGTTATTCAGAGTCAGGATATTACTCTGAGCCAGTCCAGCAAATCAGGTATTTACAGGAAAGGTCAGAAAATTATTGTTAAAGCTCTGGCAGAAAACCTGGCAGGAGATACCCTTCGTATAAAAGTTTTTAAGAATAATAATCAGTTAATCAATCAGAAATCTGTCATTATCGGTAAAGATAGCCTGATAGTTTATGAAGAGACCTCAGGGAAACCAGGTTCCATTATTGTCGAAACGAAGACCGGAAAAGAAAATGCAAGTTTAGGCATGTTAGTCGATCCTGAGCAGCTAAAACCAGGCACCAGGTGTCCAAAAGATTTTGATCATTTCTGGAATAACCTGAAAAAGAGTTTAAATACCCTTCCCTGGGAAATAAAAAAGGCAGTTGTTTTAGGAACTGAGAGTGATAAGGGTTATAGTTGTGAAGACATTGAAATCAATTGCCTTGGACCGAAACCTGCTCGTGGCTATTTTGCCAAACCCGAAAATGCAGCTCCAAAATCACTTCCTGTTGTACTGCTTGTTCATGCTGCCGGTGTTAAGGGTTCATGGTGCAGGTCGGAACCCATGAATGCAATGAAGTATGCACGAATGGGCGCACTTTGTTTTGATCTGAATGCGCATGGAATGCTTAACGATCAGCCTGACGACTATTATTCTGATCTTGAAAATGGCGAACTTAAAACCTACTGGTTGCAAGGATTAACTAAAAAGGATAAAGTATATTTCAGAGGAATGTACTTGCGCCTGTTACGTACAATAGATTTTTTAACCCGGCAACCGGAATGGGATGGTAAACGGTTGCTTGTTATTGGAGAGAGCCAGGGAGGCGGACAGGCGCTGGTCGCAGCGGGTCTTGATAACAGAGTGAGTGCAGTTGTTGCAATTGTGCCGGCTATGTGCGACTGGTTTGGTTCACTGAATGGCAGGATGGGCGGCTGGCCACAGCCTTTCGAAACCGATGCCTCGAAAAAAGAAATGTTGAAAGCCCTGCCATATTTTGATGCAGCAAATATTCTGAAGGATTCAAAAGCAATTATTTTTACAGAGATAGGATTGATTGATATGACTTGCCCATCAACTTCTGTTTATGCCGCAATCAACCAGGCAAAGGGTCAGAAATTTATTTACGTTGTTCCTTACCGGCCTCATCACCAAGTGGAAGGAACCCTTGCGAAAAAGTGGCTTGAAGATTTTTATAAACCAAGGGAGTTATTCATTAGTAATTATTTGAAGTAACTTCATTATTAAGACTTTATTGAAAATGAGATGAAGAATAAACTAATTGGATTAATAGTATTCTTTTTAATGAGCTCAACGATACTCATAGCACAAAAGAATAAAAACTTTGAGATAAAATCGCCTGGTGGGAACCTTAGTCTGAATATTGAAGCCGGAGCTAAACTTCAATGGTCGGTTCAGTCTGATGGACAACAGATTGTTTCACCTTCATCAATTTCATTGAAGTTGGAAGGTGGTGAAGTTCTTGGTGAAAATGCGAAAATTTTATCATCAAAGACTGAAAAATTAGATAATGTGATTACTGCGATAAACTATATAAAATCTAGTATTCAGGATCAATGTAATCAATTAACAATTAATTTTAAAGGCGATTATGGAATAATTTTCAGAGTATATAATGATGGATTGGCATATCGTTTTTTTACAAAGAAGAAAGGTGAACTTCTAGTGAAAAATGAAGAGGCCAACTTTAATTTCACTGCTGATCACAGAGTATTTGTGCCATATATGTGGGATTACAGAGATGGTAAAATTTTCAATTCTTCATTTGAAGCTCTATATAAAGAAATCAAAATCTCAAAATTTGCCAGTGATTCGTTAGCGTTCCTGCCTGTATTAATTGA
>PLMC01000097.1 GCA_003141495.1 Bacteroidales bacterium | reverse complement strand
GTCTATGGTCCGTACAGGGGGGATGGGGGGCCGAAATAGCAGAGAAATAGGAGGGTGGGGGCCAATGTTATCTTATATGTTTCCGTATCCTCTCAAAAAGATCATGAGGTTTAAACGGCTTGAGAACATAGTCATTTATTTTAAGGTCCTCAATTTTATCGTGGCTTTCCGACATAATCGCTGCAGTAAGTGCAACAATAGGAATGTTCTTAATCTTTTGATTATCTGATTTTCTGATGATACGGGTGGCTTCGATACCATCCATTACCGGCATATGCAAATCCATCAGTATAAGATCAAAATCTTCTTTTTCCAGAATATCAAGAGCTATTTGACCGTTTTCAGCATGGGTAACCGAGATTCCCCAGCCAATCAGGAATTTATTGGCAACAAAGAAATTGATTTTATTATCTTCTGCTACCAGTATCTTCTTACCCTCAAGTCCGGTAAAACTTTCAGGTACCTCTACATTCTGAGCCTGTACACCCTTTTCCGAAATTCCAAATGAGAGAACAAACCTGAACGTAGATCCTTTTTCCGGTTCACTTTCGACAAATAAAGTGCCTCCCTGCAATTCAATCAGTTTTTTACAGATTGCCAGACCGAGTCCTGTACCTCCAAAATTTCTGGTTGTATCTGACGAAGCTTGTGTAAAGCTGTCAAAGATCAGGATGTGTTTATCTTTTGGAATACCAATACCTGTATCGATAACTGTGAATTCGAGATTCGATTGATGCTCTGTCCGGTCTAATTCTTTTACCAGTACCTGAATACTTCCATGATTAGTGAATTTCAGAGCATTTGAGAGAAGGTTGGAAAGGATTTGATTAAGCCTGATCGGGTCACCTATAACCTCTGTAGGCAGATCACTTGCTTTCTTTATATCAAACTTCAGATTCTTTGCTTTTGACCTGAATGAATATGATCTCATAATCTCGTTGAGAAAATCGCTGAGATTAAATTGTGTCTGTTCGAAAATTATTTTGCCCGATTCCATTTTATTGTAATCGAGGACATCATTTACGAGCGTAAGCAGATGGTTTCCCGAAAACTTAAGGGCTTTTATATAATCCATCTGATCTTCACGGGGATTTACCTGGAGAAGAAGATTTGTGATCCCTATAACTTCATTAAGCGGAGTTCTGATCTCATGACTCATAGTCGACATGAACAGCTGCTTAGATTGTGCAGCCTCCTCGGCTTTCTTGCGGGCAAGTATTATGTTGTCGAGCATCATTCTCCGCTGGAGGGCTATTGCAATCTGATTTGCAATAAAATCCATTATATAAAGGTCTTCCTGAGAAAACTTATCCTGGTTATAATAATCCTGAAGACACATCACTCCAATAGTATCATTTTCCACTTTCAGAGGAACCCCCATCCAGACTTTACATGGTGTTCCAACGAGGTCTATATCTCCTGATTCGTCAAGAAGTTTCAGATCTTTTTCTTTGAGAAGAACCGATTTGTTGTTTTTTATTACCCACCCTGTTATAGTCTTTTTAGTGGGGATTTCATAGAAGTTGTCCTTTTCGTCTGCAAAAAACGGAAGCGAGAGAGTTTCGGTCTCCTTATCATAAAGAGCTATAAAAAAATTGTTAGTGTCCCATATTTTACTAAGCTCCCGTACAATGATGGGATAAATTTCTTTGATCTCATATTGTTTCAGGGCAGCATCTGATATTTTAAATAAAATCTCCTGTAAAAGCAGATTTTTCCTTTCTGTTGTAATATCTCTGTAAATGCCAAGATTGGCAACAATTTCATTATTTATTACTATAGCAGTTGCGACAAGAGTAACATGAATGTTGGTACCATATTTATCCTTTCTTATTGTTTGTCTTACCTCTTTCTGGTTAAGAGATGCAAGGTTATCGATTTTTATAGCTTCGTCTTTAAGATCATCCGGAACCACAAGATCATTGATGTTTTTGTTCACTGCTTCTTCTGATGTAAAGCCAAAGAGGTGAGTGAATTCACGGTTGATCATGGAAATAATACCCTCCGGATTTGTTATTGCAATAGCTGCAGGGGTTGAATCATATAAATGTTCGAGAAATGCTTTCTCCCTTATTATCTGATTCTCATATTCTTTCTGTTTACTTATATCTGTGACAACTCCCCGATATCCAACGATCTTGTCATTAAAAAACAGAGCAAATGAGTGAGTAACAACCGGAACAAGGGTTCCATCCTTTTTTCTGGCAAAATATTCATTACTTGATACTTGTCCGGGCGAACTCAATGATTTAAGATTTTCAATCATTTCCTTGTAATTATCAGGAAATATCGTTTTAATATAAACTTCTGATTCCAGATCTTCTTTTGAATACCCGAAAAATGCGAGTCCCTGCCTGTTGCTGTATAAGATCCTGCCTGTGAGGTCCACCTCATACACCATCTCAGGAAGCAAATCTGCAAACTTCTCAAAGACAATTCCCTGTCTATTCTGATCATCTTTGCTTCTCTGCTCGCATCCCGGTTCCCAGGTTATTACAAAATTTCCTGATGTAAGCAGGAAACCCATATAATATCCCTCTGAATCATCACCTGTTGGCGAAGCTGCTATTTTATGAGTATCACCGGTTAAATGCAGGTGGTTAAGTAGTTCAATCAGCTTAACCCGGTTGATCAATGGAGTCTCATCGATGTACTTACCTATTACTTCATTCTTTTTAATGAATTCTACATCTTCTACTTTTCTGTTTAAATCAATAATATAAAACCTGTTGTCATTATCAACGCTGAACAGGGCGAGATAACTGCTGACAGTTTCAAAAATTTCTTCCAGTAGGCTTCCATGACTGTCTTTTATCTTTCTGTCTTTTAATGTTTTAGCATCAGTAAAGATTGTAAGGAGATAGATTTCATTTTCGAGCTGTACAGTATCTGCCGAAAAAAGATATTGTTGTTCTTCACCAGTTTTCGTTTTAAGGGTTACCGGATAGTCTTTGATGCTTTTTAGTTTGCAAATCAGTTTGATGTATTTATTGCTATCCTCAAAATCAGAAAAAATCTGGATATCATCAGATGTATGACCAATAATTTCTTCTTTAGTGTAACCAAGTGTTTTATAAAATGTCTCATTAACATCGACATACTGGCCGGTATCTAAATTGCTGATTGCCATTAAATAGTTAGCGGAGTGAAAAATCCTGAAGATCATTTCCCTGACCATCTCAGTTTTTTCCTGGCTCTTTGAATGGATCAGCTCAAGTTCTTTCTCTAGTCTTTTATTCGTTTCCAGCAACTCAATATAGCTCTCTTTATAATCCATCAAAACGGTCTTTTCAATTACATTTTAAATGTAGTAAATATTGAATTATTTCTACCTTATTCTTTATATTTCTACAAATGTTAATTATTTCTATTTATTTCAACTTATTTCGACTTTTAATATAATAATTGCAGAAATCAGATAATCCACACTTATTGCAAAGAGGATTTCTTGCCTTGCAAACATATCGCCCGTGCAGTATCAGCCAGTGATGTGCCTGGTGAATAAGTTCAACAGGAATATGCCTGGTTAATTGCAGTTCGACACTAAGTGGTGTCCTGGCATTTTTAACCAGACCTATCCTGTGAGAAACTCTGAAAACATGTGTATCTACAGCCATTACTGGTTTTCTGAAGATTACTGAAGCAACAACGTTGGCACTTTTTCTTCCAACACCGGGCAGACGTTTCAAAAGTTCAGGTTCAGAAGGTACATTTCCTCCAAACTCAGATAACAGCATCCGCGACATACCTGAAAGATATTTTGCCTTATTATTTGGAAAAGTACATGATTTTATAAATTCGAAAATCTCTTCAGTTTCAGCTTTGGCCATTGATTTGGCATCCGGAAACTTTTGCATGAGAGGCGGTGTTACAATATTAACTCGCTTATCTGTGCATTGTGCAGAAAGAATCACAGCAACGAGCAATTCAAAGGGATTCCTGTAAACCAGTTCAGTCTTTGCTTCAGGGAAGGTTGCCTGAAAATATTCTAAAGTCCGATTAAATCTTTCCTTGATAGTCATCGGTCTGAAATTTATAGTGCAGGTAAGTTAACACTTTTTATCTTTGCACAATATTGATTATTTATGATTAGTTACCTTCAGGCAGACAGTATTGCAAAACGAATAGGAGACAAGCTTCTTTTCGATCAAATAAGCTTTAATATTAACAAGGATGATAAAGTTGCTCTGATTGCCGTCAATGGAGCAGGCAAATCATCATTACTTGATATACTTGCTGGCAGGGAAAATCCCGATAATGGTTCACTCAGCATTAAGCGCGATTTAAGGATAGCGTATCTATATCAATCTCCTGTACTTGATGATTCCAACAAAATCATTGATGAGCTTTTCTGCACTGAAGGAGAATTAGTCAGAGTCATAAGGGAATATGAAGAATGTGTTCTAACGGGTTCTCCCGAAATGCTTCAGATAATGATTCAGAAGATGGATGACCATAAAGCATGGGATTATGAAGTGGCAGTAAAGCAAATCCTCTTCAAACTTAAGCTTACCGATCTGAACGCAGTTATCGGGACATTGTCGGGGGGACAGAANNACAAACCATCTTGACCTTGATATGATCGAGTGGCTGGAAGAGTATCTTATTAAATCGAAAAAGACACTTCTGATGGTGACTCATGACAGGTACTTTCTCGACAGGGTTTGTAATGTTATTTTGGAACTTTCAGATAACGAACTTTACAGATATGAGGGCAATTATGAATATTTTCTTGAAAAAAAACAAAACAGGGAGTATTCTGCAAAGATGAATTCCGAAAAAGCCAGGAACCTTTTAAAAACCGAGCTCGACTGGATAAGACGGATGCCTAAAGCAAGGAGGCATAAAGCCAAATCGAGGATTGAGTCATTTTATGACCTTAAGGAAAAAGCAGCTAATAAACCCGATGAAAAGAGCATCAATATTAATGTCAACATTTCAAGAATGGGGAGTAAGATACTTGAGTTAAAAAATGTGAGCAAAACATATGACGAAAAGGTACTCCTTAAAGACTTTACTTATCTGTTTAACAGGTATGAAAAAGCTGGACTTATAGGTAGGAATGGTACAGGAAAAACTACTTTATTGGATATAATCACCGGGCTTACTGAACCTGATAAAGGATCTGTGGAACGGGGAGAAACAATAGTTTTTGGCTATTACAGGCAACAGGGTATTGAATTTGACAATGAGATGACAGTTATTGACGCTGTTAAGAATATTGCTGAAAAAGTTGTCATCAGCGATGGTAATGTATTGTCAATAACACAGTTCATGAACTATTTCCTGTTTCCGCCTGAAAAACAGTATACTCTTATCAGAAAATTATCAGGAGGAGAAAAAAGGCGTTTGTACTTGATGACCGTACTCATGAAGAACCCGAATTTTCTGATTCTCGATGAACCTACCAATGATCTTGATATTCTTACACTTAATATACTGGAAGAATACCTTGCCGGTTTCAGAGGTTGCGTGATAGTTGTTTCGCACGACAGATATTTTATGGATAAGGTTGTCGATCATATATTTGAGTACAAAGGAGAAGGAATTATAAAGGATTTCCCCGGGAATTACACTCAGCTCAGGGAAAAACAGAAAGAGAATGAAAAAGAGGCTCCAATTGTCAAACCTTCAAAAAAATCAGGTTCAGAGGAATCTGCAGAAATTTCAATCGGCAGAGAAAAAAAGCATGGTCTGACATTTAAAGAAAAAAAGGAATTTGAACTGTTATTAAATGAAATAGGAAATCTTGAGTCGGAAAAAAAACTTATTGAGATTGAAATGAGCCGGGGAGATCTTAATAATGAGGAATTATTATCCAGGTCCCAAAGGCATGGTGAAATAATGAAAATACTGGATGAAAAGGAGTTAAGATGGCTTGAATTAAGTGAGAAATGACTTATGAGCCTCAATTTTGTGGAAATAAGTTTTGAATTAGGGCAGATTTTTTAACTTTAACGATCAATAAATACTCTTTTGGAAAAAATAACCATTAATACGCCCGGCTTCAGATCAGAAATTCTGGTAGGTGAGAGATGGGATGCAGTAGCCGGACTACTTCCTGAAAAAGATGTAATAATTATTACAGATGACAATGTGAGCCGGTTATATGGCGACAAATTTCCGAAAATTCCTGTTTTTTCCCTGTCACCCGGAGAAGAAAGTAAAAAGCTGGAAGTCATTGAATACCTTGCGGAACAGCTCCTTCTGGCAGGAATTGATCGCTCAGGTTTTGTTCTTGCAGTAGGAGGAGGAGTGGTTTGTGATATTGCCGGATTTCTTGCTTCAGTATATATGAGGGGCATCAGGTGCGGATACGTTTCTTCCACATTATTATCGCAGGTAGATGCCAGTACAGGCGGAAAAAATGGAGTCAATCTTAGGGGAACAAAAAATATGCTCGGTACTATCAGGCAGCCTGAGTTTGTAATCTGTGATCCGAAAATGCTTCAGACACTTCCTGAGCATGAGTATTTATCGGGGCTGGCTGAACTAATTAAAACAGCAGTCATTGGTGACAAGGAGCTATTTGATCTTATTGAAAAAAGTTTTGAAAAGATAATGTCGAGGGATACTGACTTGCTGGCAATTCTTGTAACTAAATCAGTGAGATTTAAAGGATTGGTGGTATCAGAGGATGAAAAAGAGACCGGGTTGAGGAGGATACTTAATTTCGGTCATACTTTTGGTCATGCTATTGAGATGCAGAAAGGAGTGAAACATGGCTTTGCAGTAGCATCAGGAATGGTTTTGGCGACTGAATTTTCATTCAAAAGAAAATACATTAGCCTTGTCGAAAAAGAGAGGATAATCAGGTTACTGGAAAGATTTAAACTGCTTACTGAGCTTGATTTAACAGGTAATCAGATTGGGAAACTCGTCCTTCATGACAAAAAGAAAACAGGCACGGAGATTCATTTTGTTTTTACACAAGGCATTGGAAAAGCAATAGTTGAAAAGGTGCCTGTAAATGAGGTATTAGGTTTTTATAATAAATTCAGAGATAAAAAATAGAATTATGAATTCATTCGGAGTTATATTCAGAGTTACTCTGTTTGGTGAATCACATGGTCCTGCAATTGGTGTAATTATCGACGGATGTCCTCCGGGTATTTCTGTTAAAACCGAGGACTTTTTACCAGATCTAAAAAGAAGGCAAAGCGGGAGCAGGGGAACCACTAAACGGCAGGAACCTGATCTGCCTGAAATTCTCAGTGGTGTTTTCGATGGAGTAACAACCGGCGCTCCTGTTACTCTGATCACAAGAAATAATGATAAAATTTCCACAGATTACGATGAATTTAAAAATATTCCCCGGCCTGGTCATGCAGATTTTGCGGCGAGTATAAAACATGCCGGATTTGCAGACATGCGCGGAAGCGGTCATTTTTCAGGCAGAATAACCTGGGGACTGGTTGCTGCCGGTGTTTTGGCAAAAAAGATAAATGGAACGGCTGATATAAATGCGAAACTTATCTCTGCAGGAGGTTCTGTCGACATTGAAAAGGCCCTTAGTAATGCAATAGCCGCAAATGATACGATCGGAGGTATTATAGAATGCACGGTAAAAAATCCTCCGCTAGCAATCGGTGAACCATTCTTTTACTCATTTGAATCTGCTGTGAGTCACATGATTTTTTCAATTCCTGCTATAAAGGGTATTGAATTTGGTTCCGGATTTGCGTCGGCAAAGATGAGAGGTTCAGAACATAATGATCCGTTTCTTAATAGCAGCGGAAAAACTTTGACAAATAATGCCGGAGGGATTAACGGCGGCATTACAAACGGGAATGAGATCATCTTCAGACTAGTAGTCAAACCAACTTCTTCCATCGGGCTTGATCAAACGACATTTAATTTTAAGACCGGGAAGATGTCAACCCTCAATGTGAAAGGCAGACATGATACGTGTATTGCTTTGAGGATGCCCGTTATTGTCGAAGCAGCCACAGCTATCGCTATGGCTGATCTTATGTTAATTGACAGGGGAATTCATGACGTGCGACATGTATAATTATTTGACCGGCTTAATAACCAGTGCTTTCCTTTTTGATTTTATCAGAAGTCCTTTTTTTGTGGAGCCGGTTATCTTGAACCTGTCATCAATCCTGTCACCAATAATCCATGCGATTTTCCCATCTGATTCAAGAATAAAAATATTTTCCTTATCAAATCTTGAATATTTTTTGTCAACAAAATAATCACTTAGTTTTTTCTTCTGTTTCATTCCCAGCGGGTAAAAATAGTCTCCAGCTTTCCATTTTCTGATTATCATCGGGAACTTCACTTTTTGAGAATCAATGCAGGCTATATGAGAATCGTATGGAATTTCAAATGTATCGGTGATTCTGACATTTCTCGCGGATGAAATACCAGGGAAAATGCATAATTCCTGTTCGTTTTTTATTGTATATGAAACGTCCTCATGGATTTCTTCACCGGAAACAATTATTTCCTTCCTGTTTTTAATTATTCTATGTGTATCGGTAATGATCTGACCACCGGTTTCACCTTCTATTACTTTCATAAGACCCATTAACAAGGCATTGGTTATACCATAAGGTTTAAACAATTCAAAAAGTATGATTTTATTATGTAAAAATGTTTTTAACTGACTGATATTAAATGTGATGAATTGATCTTTTTCCTCTGATATACTTTCCTTAAGCTGTGATATATATTCGGAAACAATCTCATTAAATCCCGAGAATCTTTCGGCAGTTTCATTAAGCGTCGTTTCGATTGACGGGTTGATCTCTTTAAGAACAGGTATGACCAGATGTCTTATTTTATTTCTGGTATATACCGTATCTGCATTTGACCTGTCTTCACGAAAAATAATTTTATATTGGTTATGGTATGTTAATATATCTTGTCTGGTAGCGAAAAGCAATGGCCGGATAATCCTGTTACTTACAGGTTTCATTCCTGTCATTCCTGCTAAACCTGTTCCTCTGGTAAGGTTAATTAAAAGAGTCTCAATGTTATCATTCAGGTTATGCGCAACGGAGATTGAATCATATCCGTTTTTCATTCTGATCTCTTCAAACCAATTGTATCTCAGATCTCTTGCTGCCATCTGAACTGATAATCTGTTCTTTTTTGCAAATGACTTCGTTTCAAACCGGGTGGTGTAGAATGGAATATTATGATCGGATGCAAACTTACTGACAAGCTCTTCATCTTTGTCTGATTCACTTCCTCTCAGTGAGAAGTTGCAATGAGCAATCCCTATTTTAAAATCCAGCTGATGAAAGAGATGAGCCATTACCATCGAATCTATGCCACCACTTACCGCAAGAAGAATTCTGTCTCCGGGTTTTATAATGTTGTTTTCAGAAATGAATTTTTTAAATTCATCAATCATGTTGTGTAGCATTGAATTGCAAAAATAGAAAAAGGTATCCTTATAGGGGATACCTTTCATTTAAATTATGAATATTTTATCGTTTTGACAGATAATCTGCCACACTTTGCTGGGTTTCCTTCATTGCCTTGTCTCCTTTGTGCCAGTCAGCCGGACATACTTCCCCGTTTTCCTCAAAAAACTGTAAAGCATCTACCATCCTCAGTGTTTCTGTAACACTCCTTCCCAAAGGCATATCATTTACAACCTGATGTCTTACAATTCCCTTTTTGTCAATCAGAAATAATCCTCTATAAGCCGTTGGGCTCCCTTTGAATGTAACGTCACCATCTTCAGAATAATCATAATCACCGGCCAGAACATCATAATTTTCTGAAATTGTTTTTGAGAGGTCCGATACCAGGGGGTATTTTACACCCTTGATTCCACCCTGGTTTAATTCTGTCTGAAGCCATTTCCAGTGAGAATATTTTGAATCGACTGAACAGGCAACAACGGCAACATTTTTTTCGTCGAATTCCTTTAGTTTTTCCTGAAATGCAAGAAGCTCTGTGGGGCATACAAATGTAAAATCTGCAGGGTAGAAGAAGAATAAAACATATTTTTTTCCAAGGTATTGCTCAATAGAGAACCCTTCGACAATTTCACCGCCATTTATCACTGCATATGCAGAAAATGCTGGCGCTTTTTTTCCAACTAAAACAGCCATTTTTTTTAATTTAATTTAATATTAATAATATAGATTTCTATTAAGATTACAAACTAATGATAGTTTTGTTCATTAGTGGTATACCATTATAGCAGGAGGGCCAGGTTCAAAATTTACAGGCCTCAAAAGTTGCTCTCCTGAAACAATAATAGGGGAGATTGTTGAAAAATCGGGCGGATTTGGAAAGTACCCGATTCTCACCTGCAGGGTATTAAATACCATATTCTCATTCCTTATCCTGATACCAATTCCAATGCTTGAAAGAGTGTAACCCCTTCCTATAATTTCATTTGTATCGGAAAGAAAGGCAAAATCAGAAAAACCGAAAAATGCGAACCTGAAACCATAAACATTAACAGGGCTGAATAAAACAGATTCGAGGCTGACAGACAATCTTTGTGTTCCGTTTATTGAGTCATTCTTAAACCCTGAAAATCCATTATCAGATGTAAATTTCAGTGATTCATTTTTATATCTTCCGAATCCTCTGGTATATTGAAAATAAACAAAATTGCGGATCTTGGAATTTCCAAGATTTATTAGGTTTGAAAAATAATTCATTCCGAGAGACAGGATTCCTTGTTCGGTTTGATCTTTATTTATATAAGCTGATAATCCGGCATACGAATAAAAATAACCAAGGGACTTATAGGATTTGCTAAAGGATACCTCGCCACCAATGTATGTTCTCTGTTTGAATTCATTAAATTCTCTGCCTGTTGTGATCTTGAATAAGGCCCCGTATGGAATATCTTCGGTACGGCCATAACTATAGATGAGGTTAGTTTTGGTGTATTTTTGTATCGAAAAAGCCGCTGATCCGAGAAAAATCTTGTATCTCTGGAGGTTATAATAAGATTCAGATGATATAAGAGGATGTTCGAATACATTATTGTTAGTATAGCGTGCACCAATAATAATTCTTGATACGGACTCCTTATTAATCAGGAAAGATCTTGATAACCAGTAATCCTGCAGATTATATTTCAGAGGAGCTGGAAAAGTCAGTGTATCAATATCTGCAGAAGTGTACATCTGTTTTATGGATATTCCACCTGCATATTTTGTAGTAGAGCTGACAAGCTTACGGCTTAAGTCGAATCCATAGGTTTTTTCTCCCAGTCCGTTTAGATAGTATACATCCAGGTTTATGAAAGATTTTGCAATATTATCAGCGAGATAGTGTACTCCAAATCCCGGGGAATCGGGAGCTTTATTGTCAAAAGGAATATCGATCCCAAATTCATGCCCCATACCGAAGATATTTTTATCAAAAATGGAAAGCGAACCTTTTTTGAGCCCTTTATAGGTATAAGAGGCACCCAGAGAATAAACATCCTTTGTGTAAACTATAATGTCTGCTTCTTCGTCTGATACAGGAACTACGATTATTCTGGCATCATCTATGAAAGGAAGTTGTCGTAGAAGTCGCTCATTATCGCTTAGTATTAAAGGGGATACTTTATCACCTTCTGAAAAAAGAAGATTTTTTCTGATAATATTTTCATTTGTATTGAAGTGGGTTTTATTTAAAAGGTTTTCAATCTTGTTAGGATTATCTGATGATGGATTATTGATATCAGCTCCGAAAACACTAAGCCTTTGTATAACTATTTTTCTGATTTTTTTTCCTGAAAAGCTGATATAGTTTGCATCACTTGTAGCTGTGAACTGTTTCTTATAAATTGTGTCAGGACGAATAACTACAAAATTATAGAGTCGTCTCGTAAGCTGATTCTTTGAAGCTCTTACCTTCAGTGAGTCGAAGAACACAACGTTTTTATCTTTGACAGGAATGGGGGTGACTATACCTGCATTGGAATTCTTTAGAAACAAATCTAGAGAGGTGTTTACTCTTAACTGATTAATGATTACAGGGTAAATTTTCTGTAAAGTGTCTTTTTCGATCTGAAACTGAGGAAATGCAGTGCTAAATGAGAACAAAAGGGCCGTAAAGATACCTGGCCTTAACCAATTCCTGTATTTTCTCAGAATTATGCACATCAGGTTTCTTGAGGATTGCTAATCAACACATCATCAGAATTAAACTGAAAGCCAAGCCGTTTTCCTGTTATAACCCTCGAGTGTTGAATTTTTGCTTCAGCCTGACCTACAGTAGCGATTTTTACAGTATCGTAAGGGGGTACCAGCAGATCAAATTCAAGTGCATATTGAATTGCAGTTGAAATAATAATTTGCAATGATTGCTTACTGATCTCCTCATTGCCAAAGTTTGTAAACAACATGCCCATCTGTCTTTTCCCTTCAACAAAATACTGCTTTTCATGATTAATGAAGATCCTGCCAATAAGGTAACCCAGATCATCTAACCGAGAATATTTGAATGAATCGCTGAGAAAGTTGTATATGTTGATAATACCTGAATATGCATTGTACTTATTTTTCTGTATGTATGATGTTTTCCAGGCAGGGTGTTCTCTGTCGAACTGAAAAATGTTGGAGTGCATGCTGAAAAGCAATATATCTCCGGCTACCTTAATCTGAGCATCAAAATTGCTCCTGTCGGTATATTCGAGTCTTATCCGCGAATCCATCCCGCTTAAACTGGCATTTACCTCTTTTGACAAATTTTTAAGAACATCCTTGACCACACAAAACGACTCAAGAGTATTATCGAATACTTTTTGTTTCAGTATCGATTTTTCTTTGAGTGTTCCTATTATTGCTATTTTCTTATCATCCTTATCTGTCATAGTAAACATAAAGTTAAGTGAGATATTTGCATCTAAAATAAGAATTTAATTAATAGGATCTTGCAAAAAGAACCCTTCTGCCTGACGGTTTTCCGGAATAAACACATTTGCCTGATTCTTCAGGGCTGTCAAAAGGAATACATCTGATGGTAGCTTTACTTTCCTCTTTGATTTTTTCTTCTGTCTCAACTGTTCCGTCCCAGTGAGCCATAATAAAACCACCTGGATTATCGAGAACTTTCAGAAATTCATCCCAGCTATCAATATAAAAAGTATTTTCTTTTCTGAATTTCAGAGCTTTATTATAGATATTAGTCTGGATCTCATCAAGAAGTTTTGGGATATGTTCATAAACTTTATCAATCGGTATTGTTTCCTTTGTAAGATTATCTCTCCTGGCAACTTCGATTGTATTGTTTTCAAGGTCGCGTGGCCCAATTGCAATACGGACTGGGACTCCTTTCAACTCATAATCAGCAAATTTCCAACCGGGCTTATTATTATCTCTGTCATCATATTTTACTGTTATTCCCAATGCTTCAAGTCCAGCTTTTATTTTTTTCGCCGATTCAGATAAAGCATCTATTTGCTCTACATTTTTATAAATAGGTATTATTACAACCTGAATTGGGGCAAGTTTCGGAGGCAATATCAGTCCGTGATTATCGGCATGCCCCATGATTATTGCACCAATAAGTCTGGTTGTGACACCCCACGATGTGGCCCATACATAATCAAGTTTGCCTGTCTTGTCAGTAAACTGAACATCAAATGCTTTAGCGAAATTTTGTCCGAGAAAATGGCTTGTACCGCCCTGCAGAGCTTTACCATCCTGCATCAGCGCTTCAATCGTATATGTTTCGAGAGCTCCGGCGAACCGTTCATTTTCGCTCTTATATCCCTTAATAACAGGAAGGGCCATAAAATTTTCAGCAAAGTTTGCATAAACATTGATCATCTTCTCTGTCTCTTCTATAGCTTCCTCGCGTGTTGCATGGGCTGTGTGTCCTTCCTGCCATAAAAATTCTGTTGTTCTGAGAAACAATCTCGTCCGCATTTCCCATCTTACAACATTGGCCCATTGATTAATCAAAATAGGCAGATCCCTGTATGAATGAATCCAGTTTTTGTATGAGTTCCAGATTATGGTTTCTGAGGTGGGGCGAATTATTAGTTCTTCTTCGAGCTTAGCTTCAGGATCAACAACTATCCCTTTCCCATTTTTATCATTTTTGAGACGATAATGAGTTACTACTGCACACTCTTTTGCAAAACCCTCTACGTGTGCTGCTTCTTTGCTGAAGAAAGATTTTGGAATTAGCAATGGAAAATAAGCATTTACATGACCGGTGGCTTTAAATTGTCTGTCGAGTTCAGCCTGTATCTTTTCCCAGATCGCATAGCCATAAGGTTTAATTACCATGCATCCACGAACAACTGAATTTTCTGCCAGATCAGCCTTGATAACCAGATCGTTATACCATTGTGAATAATTCTCGTCCCTGTTAGTTAAAAACTTCGCCATTTTTTTGGTACGGTATTTGTTTCATTATTATTAAATAATAGATTGCGTAAAAATAATAAAAAGATCAGTTTTTATTCAAAAAAGAAAGGGAGGTTCATCATGAAAGCAAAAAACTATATCGGAATCTTATCAATACTGTTGCTTAGCGCATCAACAATAAAAGCACAGAGGAATGATTCGGGTTATAACAGGAATGATGATGCCAGACTGGTTGTAAATAATTATTATGATGATTATAACTTTACTTCCAGGATTAACAGATTTCACAGATCTTATGCCGCTTTCGATTACTACTCTCCTGTATTTACAGATTCTTACTTATATAATTATCGCCCCTTTTCTTTAGGTTTTGGACTGTATGGTGGCTTAGGGTTCGGGTTGGGACTTTCTTATAATTTCCCTTTTTACGATAATGGATATGGATATGGAGATGGAGATTATTATGGATATGATCCTTATTTCGGATACAATAACTATTGGGGTTATGATCCCTATTATTACAGTGACTGGTACTCACCTTTTATGTTCAGCTTTAACTTCGGAAACAGGTGGCGGAACAACTATTATTGCTGGAATGGATATAACAATTACCATAATCGCTATGAATACACACCGGGTCATTACAGATACCAGGATTCTCATGGTTATTATTCCAACAGGTACTCCTCCGGTTCCCCGTCGCGAAGAAATCCGGGTGACCATTCGGGAGTATCAGCTTATAATAATGGCGTTTCAAGAAGGGGAATCTCTTCAGGAAGCTATTCAAGGAATGAAGTTAACAATAGCAGACCGGAATTCAGATCTGACAACTCGGTCAACTCTGGACGGACCAGAAGAACAGTCTCGCCGGCAGTTAACAGAGGACAGGGTAGAGATATTCGTTACTCAGGAAATATCACGAATTACAGAAGTAATGCTTTTAATACCTACAGTGCTCATAATTCAGGGAACATTTATGCCAGTATGAATAATGGTCGGAGCAGCAATAATCTGAACCAACATGTCAACAGCAGTAGAAATTTTCATTCAAATTCAGGGATAACTTCAAATTCATCAAAAACAATGAGCTCTTCTGTGGCACGTTCATTTTCTTCAGGATCGAGGAACTCCGGATCTATTGCGAGAAGCGGTTCATCACACAGCGGATCTAGATCTTCAGGTTCTAAATCAGGTTCCTCACACGGCAGCTCCAGATCTTCTGGAAGAAGATAATTGAATGGGATATGTTCAGGTATGTCCCATATTTATTAATTAATAAAAAACAAATTATTTCTTGAATCGTTAGAGTTAGTTGATTAAATTTGTTTCTTTGGTACAATATTTGCGTGTTATTTAGAAATTATATGGGGGAAATTAAAATGAAAACATTATCTCAAATATTAGTCCTAGCACTCCTGACTCTTGGTTCGTGTACCTCAAGCCTTTATACCGGAGCAGAGTACGACGATCTTTATTATTTGCCTTCAGATAAACCGGTAGCCAAAAGCAATTCGTCTGTAAATGATAAGATTACTGAAGGTACTTTAAAGAATAAAGACTATTATGATAATATTTATGCAGCTGATACACTTGTGTCGGATCAGTATTCAGATGCAGTTAATTATGATAATCAGGTTAATAACAGTGAATATAGCAATGGCGAGGGATTCGATTATTACAATGACTACCCATATTCAAACAGATTAAGAATGTTTTACGGTAACTATTTTAATCCTTACTGGAGAGATCCTTTCTATCTTGACTATGGCATGGGTATGGGTCTGGGTATGGGTTATGGTTACGGCATGGGTTACGGTATGGGATATGGCATGGGTTATGGAGGATTATATGGTGACTATTATGGAGGGTACCCAGGGATGTATTATGGTGGTTATTATGGTAATTACTATGGCGGATATTATGGTGGTTCTTTTTTCGGCAGTGGATTATATGGGGGATATTCCATGTTATTGCGTGAAAGCAATACAAAATATGGGAGACCGGAAAGGCCAAGCAATCTTTCCTCCAGATGGAATAGTAATGTAGGTGAAGTTGGTTCTGCAAGAAGAAATTCATCGTTCTCTTCAGGAACGTCAATTGCAGGGGGAAGAGTTACAGGATCACAGGCAGCTGCTACCAGTCAGAGAAGAGCTGTTTCATCCGGGGTAAATTCACAGGCAGTTAATCAGGTAAATGGAAAAACTGTTCAGATTCAGACCAAAGGAAATTATACCCGTTCCGCAACTTCTGTTCAGAGGAACACGGCAAAACCGGCATATAATAGTGTTAACAGGGCATATACACCCAGTTATAATAATCCACGGATGAGTACAAGGCCGTCATATAATAATAGCAGAGTGTCCGAAGGGGTAAATTCCAGTGTCAACAGAAATGGTGTAACGAATAATAGCAGGGTGTACAATAACGCAGGTTCTGTCCGGCAGAGTTACCAGAATTCCTATAATAACGTAAGAAACAACTCATCAGGAAGCAGTGTTCAAAGGAGAAGTAACTCACCTTCAGGGTATTATATTCAGTCCGGCCAACCCAGATCAAGTTCTTCAAGAAGTTCGTCAAGCTATTCCCTTCCATCAAGAGGCAGTTATTCATCAGGTTTCTCTGGTGGTTCATCATCTGGCAGCAGCAGGTCTTCCTCATCATACAGCAGCGGATCTTCAGGATCGGTATCAAGTGGTTCCTATTCTTCAGGATCCAGCTCTTCTTCAGGGTCTTCGTCAAGTAGTAGATCCTCAAGTGGTAGTTCTTCATCAAGGCGATAGATTGAAACATTAAAATAGTGTTAAAGAAGTTCATTCTCTAAATTAAGAGTGCAGGGAAAGTTTTATAAAAAACAGTAATAGTATGAAAAAGATAGGTTTAATAATATTCGTTATATTATCTGTGTTCACAATGGTTACCGCCCAGAATGTAGATGATGCATTGAGGTACTCTCAGATATTTTATGGAGGTTCTGCAAGGTTTATGTCAATGGGTGGCGCTTTCACGGCTCTTGGAGGTGATATATCTTCTCTGAGTCAAAACCCCGCAGGACTAGGTGTTTTCAGGGCATCCGAACTAACAATCACTCCACAATTATTCCAGATTAAAACAAAGGCAGGTTTCAATGGAGCTATGTCATCCGGCAATCTATCTGATTTTAATCTCAGTCAGATCGGAATTGTAGCTAATTTAATATCTAATAACAATGACGCCGGGCTTATTACACTGAATCTGGGTTATTCCTTCGACAAAACAAATAATCTGAGTCAAAGTACAGTGATTAAGGGGGTCAATAATTCAAGTTCTATGGCTGATTACTGGGTTTCCCGTGCAAATGGCAACACTAAAGCGGGTCTTCCTGATGATGCATGGATGGCTAATCAAGTATGGCTAATAGACACACTTTCAGGTTCAAATTCATCATATGGAACGGCTTTTTCAAATTATGGTGATAATCCTCCCTCTGTTTACGGGCAGACCGTTCAGCGAATCATTACAAATGGAGGATATACAGGGGAGCATGCTTTCTCAATTGGTGGTAATTTTTCTAACAAAATCTTCTTTGGTGCAACACTTGGAATCACTCAGTTAAGGTATACCAGTCAATATGAGCACCTTGAATCGACTGATTTAGCTCTACCTTCGCAATTCAAGAGTTTTACGTACACTGATTATTATGAAGAAAAAGGAACTGGATATTCCTTAAAATTCGGAGCAATAATTAAACCTATTGAGGCTCTCCGTATTGGCCTGGCATTTCATTCTCCAACCTGGTACAGGATTGGTGACTATTTCTATACCGATTTAACCTCAAGTTTCAGCGATGGTAACCATTATGAAGCTTCCATAGATCCAATGAGGTTTAATTATGCTCTTGCCACTCCGTTCAGAGCTTTAGCAGGAGTAGCAGTGCAGATTAAGAAATTTGCGCTTCTCAGCGCTGATTATGAATACGTTGACTATACTACAGCCAGGTTCTCAGAGACAGGTGATGGTCACGATTATTCTCAAGAAAATGATCAAATCAAAAATAGTCTAAAACCTACAAGCAATATTCGATTTGGGGGTGAGTTCCGGCTGAATAATCTTTATCTGCGTGGAGGATATGGTTTTTACGGAAAATCATTTAGTTCTGATGAGGACAATGCTAATCTTGACTATAATACGATTTCTTTTGGAGCCGGTATCAGGGAGCAGAATATTTCGATTGACTTCGCTTTTACCAATTATAATTATTCACAGAAATATATTTTGTACCCTGTGAATGCCGGTATTGTTCCTGCAGTCGCAAATTTGAATACGGTTAAAAACATGTTTACTCTGACTTTTGGATACAAATTTGGTATTTAATACTTTAATGACTTCCTTTCTAAAGAGGCGATCTTAGTTGAGATCGCTTCTTTTTTTTATCTGAACTCACCTCTTAAATCCCATCTTTCATTGCTTTTTTTCACCCTTCCCTATTTGTTTAAGGCAAGAACCTGGGATGGGTTCTTTAGAATTAGAGAGATGGATTAAAGGTATAATTACATGCCACTCACAGATAATCAAGTGCCTCCGGCCCCATATTGAAGATCAGGTCTATAATGCTCAACCCATGAACAAAACGATTATCAGTATTAAAAACCTGCATATATTCTTTAATAACGAATTGAGATTTTTTTTTAGGCGATATCTTGTATCTGAAATCATTATCGGCTTCTCTGATAGGTTCAAAATGAGTGGTTTGCGTTAGATGAATATTTAGCTTAAGCATTTTAAGAACTGACTCAGTTAGTTCCATGTTCAGGTCAATAAGAAAATCAGTTTTCTTGGAAATTACATTTTCAATATTTCCAAAATAAAATTGAAAATATGGCGATGAGCTGTATGATGCCGTCATNNGCCCTTAAATGAACCTGTTGCCATCTCTTGGAGTAATCAATCCTGATTTCTTTTATCGGGGTTTTGTGCTGACTTCCCAGACAAACAGGCACAGAAAGAAGCTGCGAACCATGTGGTGACAGAATATAACATCTGTTCCTGTAAGATTGTTTAAGATAGTTTTCCTCCAACTCAACGAATACTTCATCAGCTTCTAACATAAGCGAGAAATATTCCACGGGTGGTAAGTAAGCTGTGGAAACCAGTATTTTCCCTCCCATATTAAACAGGATCACTCTATTTTGTTAATCATACTTGCAGCGAAACCGGCTCCGAATCCATTATCAATATTCACAACGGTGACCCCTGTTGAACAGCTGGTCAACATGGCCAGCAGAGCAGAGATACCTCCGAAATTAGCACCATATCCGACGCTTGTGGGAACAGCAATTACCGGTTTATCTACCAGTCCGCCCACCACGCTTGCAAGAGCGCCTTCCATACCTGCAATAACAATTATTACCCGGCAGTTCCTGATCTCGGGTAATTTATCAACGAGCCTGTGAATTCCTGCTACACCGGCATCATAAATCTTTAAAACATTATTTCCAAGGAGCTCGGCTGTAACTGCGGCCTCTTCAGCCACCGGCATATCGGATGTTCCTGCAGTAATAATTGCAATTCTGCTTTCCGGGACCTTCGGTTTTTTCTTTTGCAATGAAATAATCCTTGCTACTGGGTAATAAACTGCATCAGTTAATATGCTCCTGACAGCCTCGTACATTTCATTATTTGCTCTTGTACCGATAACATTACTCTCCTTTTCCGACATCACTCTGAATATTTCTCTGACCTGTTCGACTGATTTCCCTGCGCAGTAAATAATTTCGGGATATCCGGTACGCATTTCGCGGTGATGATCTATTCGTGCAAAACCAAGATCAGTATAAGGAAAATTTTTAAGTATTTCTAAAGCATCTTCGATGCTTGTCTCTCCTTTTTTAACATCTTTCAGCAGTTTTTCAACTTCTTTTGCATTCATAATTCTTTTATATCAGGATTTGAACTACCTGTCCTGTAACCTTCCAGGTCCAAAGATACATATCTGAATCCTATTTTTTTCAGGTCGGAGATTATATGTTCTTTGTCGGGATTATGAATGATCTTTTCAATGTAACCCGGCATACATTCAATCCTGGCCAGATCACCATGTATCCTGACTCTTGTTCCGGGATAGCCCAATTCAAATAACATATTTTCAGCTTCTTCAATCAATCGGAGTGTTCCCTGACTAATTTCGGTATCATAGGGAATTCGTGTGAGCAGACAGGCCATAGCAGGTTTATCCCAGATGTCGAGATGTTCCTCTCTCGATAATTCACGTATATCTTTTTTTGTGAGGCCCGATTCAAGAAGAGGGCTCCTGATGCCTAATTCGTTCAGCGCTTTTATCCCTGGTCTGAAATCGCCTGTATCATCAGCATTTGTTCCGTCCACAACAAACTGAAAATTGTTTTTTTTAGCAAAGCTCAATAAATCTGTGAAGATTGCTTTTTTGCAGAGATAACATCTGTCGATCGGATTATTTCTGATCATCTCCGGAAACGCAATATCTATTATTTTATGTTTTATGCCAAAGGAGCGGGTGAACTCAACTGCATCATCTATTTCCCGGGAAGGAATATATGGCGTTCTGATTGTTATGGCAACTATGGCTGATTTTCTTACTTTATGAGCCCGGTGCAAGAGAAATGTACTATCAACTCCTCCGGAAAACGCGACCACAAATGAATTGAGATCTTTAAGTATAGTATCTAGCTTTGATGATTTTTGATATCTGCTTTCCATTTTAAATAACTATTTCTTAGTATCAAACAATTTTACCCCTCACGCCTCATGGCTTATCCTCATACATCACTACCCAATCTTCAGTATTTGGGCCATTATAACATTATAAACCTCTTTTAATGGAATCTCTTTTTCAGCAGCTATTCGTTTACAATCTTCATATTCTGGTTTGCAGGATACCTCTTTAGTGTCAAAATATGATCTTTTGACGGTTACTTTGCCGTAAATAGTCTGAATAGTTTCTAATTTCCTTACCAGAGTGTCCTTCCTGAAACGAAATGTCCTGATTCCCAATGAAGTTGATTCTGTAAAAATGATGTTTTTGACGGTATCAGCCAATTCTGTTTCACATATAACATTCATTAAGATACCGGGACGGCATTTCTTCATCATTATATTTGATAAGAAAACATCCGAAGCTCCTGCTTTAAATAGTTTGTCGGATATATAGTCATAAAATTCAGGATTCATATCATCGATATTACATTCAATCTGAAGAGCATCATGACCTGTTTCCTGGTTCACGATTGTTTCACCCAGAAATACTCTCAGAAGATTGGGAACATCCTGATGTTCTTTCTGGCCTACTCCGTAAGCTGTTTTTTCAATTTTAATAGCCAGATCGGGGTTAAAGTTGGTTCCCAGAGTGGCTAATATTGCAGCACCTGTTGGAGTTGTGGCTTCAAAATCGACGCCACCTTTTTTCACTGGAATGCCTTTAATGATCTCAACAGTGGCCGGTGCCGGTACAGGCAGTTTACCATGATCGCATATTACAAAGCCACCTCCAAGTTCCACAGTGGAAACATGAACAGCATCAACCTTTAACGCTTTAAAACAAATTGCTGCACCAACCACATCAATAATTGAATCTACTGCCCCGACCTCATGAAAATGCACCTGGTCGATTGAGATTCCGTGCACAGTTGCTTCTGCCCGGGCAATCTTCATGAATATTTTCACGCTTAATTCCTTGGTCTTATCGTCAAGGGCCGAGTCTTCAATGATCTTTTCGATATCTGACAGGTGCCTGTGTGCATGTTCATGCCTGGTTTGACTAACCGTAACTTTTGTCCCTGTGATGCCATG
>PLMC01000064.1 GCA_003141495.1 Bacteroidales bacterium | reverse complement strand
CCGCTGGATAAATGCATATTAATAATTAAAAATAAATAAAGAAGCTGATTTTATATCAGCTTCCTTTTTTTCAGGAAAATTTATGTCAGGAGGAATTCTTCCGGAAATATCATTTATTCTCTTGCTGCTAACTCTTAATTTCAAATCAGGATACTCCCAGGTTGTGCCATCTCAACCGGTCAGGATCATGTTTTATAATGTTGAAAACTTCTTTGATATATATGACGATTCTCTTACAGATGATAATGGATTCCTGCCTGATGGGTTAATGAGATGGAACTTAACAAGGTACAAGAAAAAGACAAATTCACTTTATAAAACAATTATTGCAGCAGGGGAGTGGGAGCCTCCTCCGGTTATTGCACTTTGTGAGATAGAAAATAGAAAAGTACTTGAAGATCTTATTTACGGAACTTATTTGTTGAAATATAATTACAACATAATTCATGAGGAATCGCCCGACAGAAGAGGTATAGACGTTTGCCTTATTTATAGAAAAGAAATCGCAAATGTTATTTATTACAGGTACTGGATCCCGGTGGAAATAAAGCAAAAGGATTTTAATTCAAGAAGTGTCCTTTATACTAAGATCTTAATTGGTTCAGATACAATTCACCTTATTGTAAACCATTGGCCTTCGAGGAGAGGAGGAGTACTTGCCAGTGAGAATTACAGGCTCCTGATTGCCTCTATGGTCAGAGAAAAAATTGATTCGTTAGTTGAGAAAAACCCTTCCGGAGCAAGAATAATTGTTTTAGGAGACTTTAACTCTACCCCTGATGATCAGGCTATAAGATCTCTTGTTTGCTCCAGTGACTCAGGTAAAACCATGATAAATCTTTCTGAAAGGCTGGATGATAGTGGCCTTGGGACATATCGTTATATGGGGACATGGGAAATGATTGATCAGGTAATTGTTTCAAAGGGACTTCTGTTTTGTAGGGAAGGAATTTACACAGAACCGGATCTGTTAAGGATTTTCAAACCTGATTTTCTATTGAAAAAAGATCCTAAATACCCGGGATTCAGTCCATACTCAACATATCATGGCTATAAGTATCAGGGAGGGTTTAGTGATCATCTGCCTGTATTCCTTGATCTGAAAATCAGGTGATACTATCTACCGGTGTGAGACCAAGTTCAATTCCTTTTTCAAGCATCAGTTTCCTTGCAGCTTCATGTTCATTGGGGATTATCCCATCAAGTATAGCTTCTCTGATAGCATTTTTAATAACGCCGACCTTTTTACCCGGTTCTATTCCAAAAGTCATGATTATTTCACTTCCATCAACCGGAGGTTGAAAATTTCTTACGGCATCCTTATCTTCAATCTCTTTAAGTTTATTCCTTACAAGTTTGAAGTTTTCCAGGTGTTTTGTTTTCTTAGCTTCATTCTTTGATGTGATATCAGCTTCGCATAATATCATCAGATCGTCAATGTCATCGCCGGCTTCAAAAAGCAGTCTTCTGATTGCTGAATCAGTTACCAGATCCTGTGATAATGCTATTGGCCTGAGATGGAGGTCAATTATTTTCTGAACATACTTCATTTTTTCATTCAACGGAAGTTTTAGTTTTCTGAAAATATCCGGAACCATTTTAGAACCAATGAACTCATGGCCATGAAAGGACCACCCTGTGTCAGGCAGATATTTCTTTGTAACTGGCTTGGCAATATCATGTAGAAGTGCGGCCCATCTGAGCCACAGATTATCAGTATTCTTACTGATATTATCAAGAACTTTTAATGAATGGTGAAAATTGTCCTTATGTGCCTTCCCCTCTTTTGTTTCAACTCCTTTAAGATTATCAAGCTCCGGGAANNATTATTCTGAGCAAATCGGCTTTATCAAGAAGAATGAAACCTTTGGAAGGATGAGGACACATTATTATTTTATTAAGTTCTGTTACTATTCTTTCAGCCGATACAATTTTTATTCTCTCAGCATTTTCTTTTATCGAATTGAAGGTGTTTCCCTCAATTGTAAAATTAAGCTGGCTGGCTAACCTTATGGCTCTCATCATCCTTAAGGGATCATCTGAAAATGTCTTGTCGGGATCGAGAGGCGTTTTTATTATTTTCTTCTTCAGGTCATCTATGCCGCCAAAAGGATCTAAAAACTCACCAAACGTCTTTTTGTTCAGGCTTATTGCCAGAGTATTAATGGTGAAATCCCTTCTTTTCTGATCATCTTCAAGAGTCCCGTCTTCAACAATAGGTTTCCTTGAACCTCTGTCATACGACTCCTTCCTCGCACCTACAAATTCAATTTCATAATCCTGATTCCTGAACATTGCAGTTCCAAAGTTCTTGAAGACACTTACTTTTATTCCCGGATGCAATTTTTTTGCTGCTTTCCGTGCTATTTCAATTCCGCTGCCAATGACAACAATATCTATGTCCTTGTCGGGGTGGTCTCTTTTAAGAAGGCAATCCCTTACCCAACCTCCTATAACATATGCTTGTACATTTTCAGATGAAACTACAGACGAAAGTGTTTCGAAAATTTTGTCATTAAGACATATATTCATATATAGATATGACAATTTGTTTAATATTCATGACAAAGTTACAATTAATACTCAATTATAGGCTAATATTGATAAATGCGCTTAATTGGCACAAAGCTTGACCTATTACTAAACAAACACAATTTCTATATGTTTATTTAAAAAAAATGATATGATAGAGCATCTTACAAAAGAGACATTTTTGAATAAAATATTCAATTATGAAAAAAACAAGGAATGGAAATTTGAAGGTGAAAAGCCATGTATAATTGATTTTTATGCTGATTGGTGTGGTCCATGCAAAGTTGTTGCTCCTGTCCTTGAAGAACTTTCGAAAGATTATGATGGTAAGATTAATGTTTTTAAGGTAGATACTGAAGCAGAACAAGAACTTGCATCGGTTTTTGGTATAAGAAGCATTCCTTCATTTTTATTTGTTCCTGCTAAGGGTCAGCCTCAGATGGCAATGGGAGCACTACCAAAAGAAACGTTCGTTAACGCATTTAAGGATGTACTTGGTGTAGAAAAATGACCATTTCATCAAAAATGGATATAGTTTACTAAATAAACTACGAAAAGCGAAACAATTTATATCTCATAAACGTTTAATGAACAGAAGTTAGTAAATTTAGGTTTCAAGGGTTTTTTCATGGGTTTAGGTTTAGGGTAGAAAATCAGTAAATCAGGATTTAGGTCCTGATTTACTTTTATACAAGGTCCTTAAATATGCTATTGATTTCCTCCTCGGTTGACCTTAGTTTTTTCTGACATTCTTTAATCAGTTCGGAGGCACGTTTTACTTCAACAGAAAGCTTATCAATATCCAGATCTCCACTTTCAATATTTTGCAGAATATTCTCTATCTCTAGTACTGCATTATTAAATGAAAATTCTTTTTTTGCCATGTTTTTAAGTATTTAGTCCTTTTGTCTCTTTGTATTTTAGTCTCCCAGTCTCCCTTTATCCTCCTTTCCCTGTCTTCTCAATCACCCTGCTTCTCAGAGTTCCTTCGAACAGTTGTGTATCAATTTGATCATCTTTCCTGATCTGATCACTGTTCTTAATTATCCTGCCATTAATTGAAGTAATTGAGAAACCTCGTTGAAGCACGTTTTCAGGATTCAGAAGTTGTAAAGTATTCACCAGATTCTTCAACATTACATCGTAAACATTCAGGCAATTAACAGTGCCGGTGATAAGCCTTTGGCCATTCCTCCTGAGAGCCACTTCTTTCCCGGAAGAAAAGGATTTTGCACCTGAAGCAAGCCTCAATTTCTGATTTGAAGGAATGAGGCCGGCTCTGATGATAAACTCCTTTCCAATATTTATTACTTCAATTATTTCGGACGAAAGTTTATCTTTTACATGCGACATCATTATTCGTGCTAGAGGAAACAATTTGATTGCTGAAGCTTCAATCCTGTTCTTGTTCTTTTCAAAAATAATCCGTGATGTGGAAATTATCTCGGAACTTATCTCAATAATATGGTTTTCTGCGCTATTTACTGAATCAATAAGAAAATCAGCCACTGCGGTAGGAGTTTTAAGCGACCTGTTTGCAACCATATCAGTGACGGATACATCCTTATCATGACCGATTCCGGTAATTACCGGTAAAGGAAACTGGGTGACATGGTAAGCTATATTGTAATTGTCGAACCAACTTAGGTCTGATTGTGAACCTCCACCTCTTATTATCACAACCAGATCAAACAAGTGTGAGTTTAAGGCGATCCTGTCAAGTGCGTTTATTATACCCAGCTCTGTTTCTATGCCCTGCAACGAGGATTCAATCAGTGCAGTATAAAACACATATCCGAAACTATTACTTTTTAGTTGATTGATAAAATCGGAATATCCAGCTGCGTTTTTTGAAGATATAATCGCAATTCGTTGAGGAACAGCAGGGAACATGATCTCCTTATTCATCGAAAGGACTCCTTCCTGCTCAAGTTTTTTTATTACGAGTTGGCGTTTCATCGCCATTTCTCCAATTGTAAAAGTCGGGTCGATATCTGATATAATCAGGCTTAAACCATATAATTTGTGATATTCAACCTTTGTTCTTACGAGTATTTTTAGCCCTTCCCTGAGAGACTCTCCTGTAGCATTTTCAAAAAATGCTTTGAGGAATCTGTAGCTTTTACTCCAGATTATTGCTTTTACACGAGCCCTTACATTTTTCTCCTCAGGATGTTTTTCAATTAGTTCAAGATAACAATGCCCGGCATTATTCTCTTTAAGTTCAGAGATTTCAGCCATTATCCAATATGCATCAGGCAAAGCCAGATACAAGGAATCTCTAATGATCAGCTGTAATTCGGTTAGCGAAATTTTTTCAGTCATGATCAGATATTTAACTATTTTCAGAATTTAAAGATTGAAAGGCTTCATTACCTGATGACTCCTGTTTTTTCAGGGTCAGCAATTTTCCCCTTGTTATTCTCAAGAGAGTCTAAAAAATCAGATTCTTCAATATCAATCTGCCGATCTTTTGTAACACCTTCAAGGTATTCTAATTTGTATTTAACAGTTCTGTCGTTTTTATAAATAGCCCATAGACCATCCCTAGAATCATTTTTATATTGTCCTGAGAGTTCTATATTCCCATTTTCAAACCATACTTCAAACTTCCCGTTCATTTTTCCATTCAGATAATTTGATTTAAGGCTGACAGCTCCGGAAGGGTAGTACTGGATCCATTCTCCCTGCTTTATATCATTTAAATATGTGAGTCTTTCTGCTATTGTGCTATCGGGATAGAATTTAACAGACATCCCGTTTTTAAGATTTTTTATATAGTTTTCCTCAGAGATCAGATAGCCATCGGTAAAAGCAGAAAAGAATTGCCATTTACCCTCTTTCATCTGGTCGATATAAGTCCCTTTGGAGGAAATCCTTCCATTCGGATGGTAAATTGTTGCGACTGCTTTTCGTCCATCATCGCTATAAATTAGAACAGATTTTAAAGACTTGTCATCAAAATATCTTCTGAACTCGCCAACAGGATGATCGTCTTTAAAATAACCATCATACATGGCATTTTCATTAGGATATTTCTTAATCCAGTGTCCTTGTTTCCTCCCCTGGCTATCGGTTTTATTAATAGTTGTTTCATTCTGACTTGATGCACAGAATGAAATAGCTAAGAGAGAGACAATAAATATTGTTTTAAGCTTCATGTGCCTGAAACGTAAAATTTTACATAAAAGTACAAAAAATCACCCGTGATTTATAATAATGAAGTATTTGCCTTCTAATTGTCCATTTGTCTGTTTTCTCTTTGTGTTACTTTGGTTTTTACTTTGTGATCCTTTGTGTTTAAATGAATTAGCTTTTACCTCTAAGGTACTCTAAGGTTATCGCAAAGGTTCACAAAGGCTTTTTCTAAGCCGATTAATTTTAAAAATGAAATAAAAAAAGAGGTTGAAAAATATTCAACCTCTTATAATAAAGTCAATTATGATTTATTTTACCTCTTCGAAATCAACATCAGTCACCTCTTCGTTCCCCGGCTTGGTATCGCTATTGCCCGAAGGTTGTTCAGCATTAGGTTGAGATGTCGATTGTCCGGAATTCTGAGCTGTTTTGTACATCTCTTCCGAGGCAACCTGCCATACTGAATTTAATTCTGCAAGAGCCTTGTCGATTGCATCAACATCCTGAGCCTTGTGTGCTTCCTTAAGCTTTGCGAGAGCGCTTTCAATTGCTGGTTTTTTATCAGCAGGTAGCTTATCGCCAAATTCTTTAAGTTGTTTTTCTGTAGTGAAGATCATACTGTCAGCAGTATTAATCTTATCAACTTTCTCTTTTGCTTTATTGTCGGCATCAGCATTGGCTTTAGCTTCTTCTCTCATCCTCCTGATTTCATCGTCATTCAAACCGGAAGAGGCTTCTATCCTTATTCTCTGTTCTTTACCTGTGCCTCTGTCCTTTGCTGCCACATGTAAAATCCCATTTGCATCAATGTCAAAGCTTACCTCGATCTGGGGAACACCTCTTGGTGCAGGTGGCAGACCATCCAGATGGAAACGTCCGATAGTTTTATTACCTGCTGCCATTGGTCTTTCACCCTGGAGAACATGTATCTCAACAGATGGCTGGCTGTCTGCAGCGGTTGTAAACACCTCAGTTTTCTTGGTAGGAATAGTGGTGTTTGACTCAATAAGTTTAGTCATTACTCCACCCATCGTCTCAATACCAAGTGACAATGGTGTAACATCAAGCAGAAGGACATCTTTAACTTCCCCGGTAAGTACCCCACCTTGTATTGCAGCTCCGACTGCCACAACTTCGTCAGGATTGACACCTTTGGATGGTACACGCCCGAAGAATTTTTCAACAAGCTGCTGTATTGCAGGTATACGTGTAGATCCTCCTACAAGAAGAACCTCATTTATATCTGATACTGAAAGACCAGAATCTTTCAGAGCTAACTTACAAGGTTCGATGCAAGCCTGAATCAGTTTATCACAAATCTTTTCAAAATTTGCTCGTGTAAGAGTTTTTACAAGGTGTTTTGGAATCCCGTTAACAGGCATAATGTAAGGAAGATTAATCTCTGTTGTTGTAGCACTTGAAAGTTCGATTTTGGCTTTCTCGGCTGCTTCTTTCAATCTTTGTAATGCCATTGGATCCTTTCTCAGATCTACACCTTCTTCCTTGAGAAACTCGTCAGCCATCCAGTCTATGATAAGATGGTCAAAATCATCGCCTCCGAGATGAGTATCGCCGTTAGTTGATTTGACTTCAAAAACACCATCACCAAGTTCCAGAATTGAAATATCGAAAGTTCCTCCGCCAAGATCAAACACTGCTATTTTAAGATCCTGCGACTTCTTGTCGAGGCCATAAGCCAGTGATGCGGCTGTAGGCTCATTAATAATTCTTTTAACGTTTAAACCGGCTATTTCGCCAGCCTCTTTTGTAGCCTGACGCTGTGAATCGCTGAAGTATGCCGGCACTGTAATAACTGCATCTGTAACTTCTTGTCCGAGATAATCTTCTGCAGTCTTTTTCATCTTTTGAAGAATCATAGCAGAAATCTCCTGTGGAGAATACATGCGGTCATCAATTTTCACCCTTGGAGTATTGTTGTCACCTTTGACAACTGTATAGGATACCCTTTTTATCTCTTTTGTGACTTTGTCATAAGTTTCGCCCATAAACCTCTTGATCGAGAAAACAGTCTTTTTTGAATTGGTGATAGCCTGACGTTTGGCAGGATCTCCGACTTTACGTTCCCCATTTTCTACGAAGGCAACTATTGAAGGTGTAGTTCTCTTTCCTTCACTGTTGGGGATTACAACAGGTTCATTGCCTTCCATTACTGCAACACAAGAATTTGTTGTTCCCAGATCAATTCCAATTATTTTTCCCATTTTATAATAATTTTAAAATTTCATTTTGATACAGTGAACAGAGCCCCTTTTTATCAGAGCTTGTTTTATCTTATCTTTTAAAAAATTTATACTATGTTGAATGAGCAATGATTATGCCATTAAGGTTTTTCGCGTTTTTTATGACAAAACGACAGTATATCTGATTGGACCTGCCATATTAAAAAGATAATAGTATGAAGTTATATCATCCAATTCAAATCTGTAACTTTGCTTTTATAAATTAACACATTTATAATTATGCCAATACACAAATCTGTCAGAAGGGTCACCACTCATGTTTTAAATGAGATGAAGCTTAAAGGTGAAAAAATTGCCATGTTGACGGCTTATGACTATTCTATTGCAAAAATTCTTGATGAGGCAGAGATAGATGTCATCCTGGTTGGCGATTCTGCCTCAAATGTAATGGCAGGTTACGATACAACACTCCCGATTACACTCGATAATATGATTTATCATGCAGCTTCCGTCGTAAGAGCTGTCAAGAGGGCACTTGTGGTCGTGGATCTGCCATTCGGGACATATCAGGGCAATTCTAAAGAGGCATTGGTTTCATCAATAAGGATCATGAAGGAGACTGGTGCCCATGCTGTTAAACTTGAAGGAGGACAACAGGTCATTGAATCAGTAGAAAGGATTCTCTCAGCAGGAATTCCTGTAATGGGGCATCTTGGCCTTACACCACAGGCTATTCATAAATTCGGGACATATATTGTAAGAGCCAAAGAAGAAGAGGAGGCCCGGAGACTGATGGAAGATGCCAGGTTACTTGAACAGACAGGATGTTTTGCTATTGTGCTTGAAAAAATACCGGCTAAGCTGGCCGAAGAAGTCACGAATAGTCTGAAAATCCCGCTAATAGGTATTGGTGCCGGTGGAAAGACTGATGGGCAGGTACTTGTATTGCATGATATGTTGGGTATTACACAGGAATTCTCTCCGCGTTTTCTCAGGAGATATCATAATCTTTATGCCGAGATAAAGGGTGCCGTTCAGGCTTATATAACTGATGTCAGATCACAAGACTTTCCAAACGAAAAGGAGCAGTATTAACAAAATCTGAAATGGCCGAAATATTATACGAGGACAATCATATTATCGCAGTTTACAAAAGATCTTCTGATCTGGCACAGGGGGATAAAACAGGAGATGCGCCTCTTGATATAGAAATAAAAAAATACATAGCTGAGAAATATAAAAAACCCGGAGATGTTTTTCTTGGTATTGTTCACAGGCTCGACCGGCCTGTAAGCGGAGTAATGCTCTATGCCCGGACATCCAAAGCTCTTTCGAGACTGAATGAGTTATTCAAAACGAAACAGGTTAAAAAAATATACCTGGCAATTGTTAAGGAACGACCTCCTGATGATGAAGCTACAATAACTCATTTTCTTAAAAAGAACGAGGCTCAAAACAAGACCTATGTGTATGATAATGAGGTAAAAGGCTCAAAAGAGGCCAGCCTAACATATAGGTTATTGGGAAGATCAGAAAGATATTATCTCCTTGAAGTAGAACTTCACTCCGGAAGACACCACCAGATAAGAGCACAACTGGCTAAAATAGGGTGCCCTGTAAAAGGCGATCTGAAATATGGTTTTGCCCGGTCCAACGATGATGGCGGCATAAGTCTATTTGCCCGCAGGCTGGAGTTTATTCATCCGATAAAAAAAGAAACTGTGAATATCATTGCCCATTTTCCCGAGGGTGATATCTGGCCTGTTTTTATGAATTCTATTACATAAAAAAATGTGCCGGGACTAATGGATAATTTATTACCAGGCTTGCTTTCGATTTCCTCTACCAGCTCTATTATCCTGGCTTAGTTATCAATTTAAATACAGTATTTCAGATTTAATTTTCGGCTAATAAGAGTTAATGAAAAGTTAAATACTTCTTTATTAACGACTTTATGATATATTTTTGTACCATGAACAGAAAGAAATTTGCCGGACTTATTCTCATGATGTTATTATCAATTATAGGCATAATCTGGGTTCAGATCGTGTGGATAAGGAAAGCTATTGATATACAGAATGAAAGTTTCAACAACTCGGTTGCTAATAGCCTTTATAACGCAGCAAATGCCATTGAGTCTTCCCGGAAAATGAATTTCTTTAATAACTTCATGTCTGTTGAACCGCTTCCTTTCAACGATTCCTCTAACGATGTTTCTGGTTATCTAAGTATCGGGAGCTATTCATCTGATCCCATGGGTAAATTCAGTTTGAGCATTACAAACCAATCTGTTACCGGTAGTAGCGATAAAGACAAAATAACCAGTGTAAACAAATCTTATATTATCACTAATGACACTTCAGTTGTTTCTGACTCAGTTACATATGTGGTTTCTTATCCTGATAAATCTGGTAAGATTAATATCATCAGGAAAGGAGATAATATTAATACTAATTCAAGAGCAGTATATATTAAGCAAAATGAATTTCTCAATTGGGTTAAAAAAAGATCAAATGAGTTTCAGAACATGAGTGGAGAGATGATAAATGAGATTTATCAGTGGGAAAAGACTCTGGAGCTTGATAATAAGGAGATTGATTACACTCTTCAACAAACTTTTGCATATACCGGAGTACACACCCCTTATGAATTTGCAATAATCAAAAACGGGATAGTTCAGGGTGGAACTTTTAAGAAATCGCAAAAAAGTGATTTCTTGAAGAGTAAATATATAGTCAAATTGTTTCCTGACAACATTATAAGACAGGATCTTTTTCTTTCGGTAATATTTCCTGAACAGACAAATTATGTGCTTGGATCTATGATATGGATACTGGGAGGTTCATTGTTATTTTCACTTTTCATTCTGGCAACATTTGCATTAAGTCTCTTTTTTATAATAAGACAGAAAAAAATCTCTGAGATGAAATCTGATTTTATAAACAATATGACTCATGAGTTTAAAACTCCAATTGCCACAATTTCTCTTGCGGCTGATACTATAACTAATCCCAAAGTCATAAATGATGAGGCCAGTATCAGACATTTCATCGGTATGATCAAGAAAGAAAACAGCAGAATGAATAAGAAGGTGGAAACAATTCTTCAGATAGCATCGCTCGATAAAAAGGAGATAGAATTCAAGTACGAAAATGTCTCACTTCATACTGTTATTGAACATGTGCTTGAAACTATTGAAATACAGGTTCATCAACGAAACGGGAACATCAATCTTAACCTTAAAGCTAAAGAACCAAATATATTTGGCGACTATGAACATCTTACAAATCTTGTAAATATTCTTCTTGATAATGCAATTAAATATTCACCCGATCTACCTGAGATTACTATCACAACAAAAAATAGTGAAAAGGGTATAATTTTATCTGTTGAAGATGAAGGAATAGGTATGACAAAAGCAGTTCAGAGTAAAATATTTGAAAGGTTTTATCGTCAAAACTCTGGTAATGTGCATGATGTCAAGGGATTCGGACTTGGTTTAAATTATGCACGGTCTATAATTGAAGCCCACAAGGGCAGTATATATGTTTTCAGTGAACCTGGAAAAGGAAGCCGGTTCGAAATATTTTTACCATTAAACTGGGATAACTAGATATGAGCAACAAACCCGTTAAGATTTTTCTTGTTGAAGATGATTTAAGTTTTGGATCAGTTCTTAAATCATACCTTGAAATTAATGACTACTCTGTTGAGTGGGTCGATGATGGAAAATATGCAATCGATCATTTCAGAAGAGGGGTCTTTAATGTCTGTATCCTTGATATTATGCTACCACATGTAGATGGATTTACGATAGCGAATGAGATAAGACAGATAAACAATGAAGTTCCAATAATTTTTCTTACTGCAAAGAAGCTGAAAGAGGACGTCCTTAAAGGCTATGGAGTAGGTGCAGATGATTATGTAACCAAACCTTTTGATACTGATATACTTCTTGCAAAAATACGGGCAATTATCTTAAGACGTGATTTTCAATCAGGAACGAAAGATTTTTATGAGATCGGTAAGTTCGTTTTTAATTCAAAGTTAAGAACACTGACAATTGGGAATGACGAAAAAAAATTGTCTCCAAAAGAAGCGCAGTTACTGGAATTATTGGCTATTAATCCGAANNGAGATGGCTCTTAAGAAGATATGGGGCTCTGATGATTATTTTACTGCAAGAAGTATGGATGTTTATATAACAAAACTCAGGAAGTTTTTATCGGAAGATCCTGATCTGAATATTAAAAATATCCATGGAGCCGGTTTCCAGTTAATTGTCAGGGAAGATTGATCTTCAGATTCTTCCTGTTGAATTGCAAAGGAAGCAGGCTGCTGATTCCCTCAATAATCTGTGTTTTATTTTTTCCAGATAGAATTATTTTTATTTTATTACCGGTTCTTGACTCCTCCTCGGCAATTACCTGCCGGCAATTTCCGCAGGGAGAAGGAAAATCATCGGTTAACCCTTCTTCTGTCATAGCGGCAATTGCCAAAGCAACGGGTTTATCTTCAGGGTGATTTGAAATAGAATTGAAAAGGGCACTCCTCTCAGCACATATCCCGGAAGGGAAGGCTGCATTTTCTATGTTTGCTCCCCTTACAATTATTCCGGTCTCCAGCCTTACTGCTGCTCCAACTTTGAAATTTGAATAGGGAGCATACGCATTTAAGGCTGCTTCTCTGGCAGCAATAACAAGTTCCCTGTCATCGGATTCAAGTTCTTCATTTTTTTCATACTCCGTATATGAAAATGATATATTGTTCGTTCTAATCATAACACCCTTAGTCAGTTTTGATTATAAAGGTAGTGATATTTGTTTATTTTTGTCGTAAAATAATTTTGATGCGCAACAGACTATTTCCCGCTCTTTGTTTGATTTTATTATCATTTCTGTATTCATGCAAAACTTATAAACCTTTAATTTCATCTTCAACATCTGATCAATCGATTCAGGATTATGTAAATTTATATAAGGACCTTGCAGTCGCAGAGATGCAGAGAACTGGTATTCCTGCAAGTATTACCCTGGCTCAGGGTATTATTGAATCTGATTGTGGACACAGTTCACTTGCCAGAGAAGCAAACAATCACTTTGGAATTAAATGTCATGATGATTGGACAGGGCCCAAATTCACCCATACTGATAACAAAAGAAATGAGTGTTTCAGAAAATACAGCAGGGCGGAGGAATCTTTTTATGACCATTCTGATTTTCTAAAATCTGTATCGCGCTATAATTTCCTTTTCAGTCTGAATTCCACTGATTACAAAGCGTGGGCACATGGTTTGAAGAAGGCTGGCTATGCTACAAATCCTGATTATCCAAATATGCTGATCAGGACTATTGAAGAAAACAACCTCGGGTATTTTGATCACGGGTATGTTGCAACCAGCTTGCCGACACATATCAACGATACTGTGAAAGAGCATGTTATAACTCATCCCGGGGATAGCACTAAAAAAGCTATCAAATTCTCAAATGGGAACCCTGCAGTTTCGGCCAGGGTTCAGAGAGTTCTGGAGAATAACAGGGTACAATATATTATTGTGAAAGATGCAGATACAAGAGAAAAACTCGAAAATGAGTTTCAATTACTTAAATGGGAACTTCCTAAATATAACGAACTTAAAAATGTGTTTCAACTCATACCCGGACAAATACTCTATCTTCAGCCTAAAAGGGATAAGGCAGAACCCGGGAAAGAGTATTATTATACTGTGGAGGGAGATACAATGTACATTATTTCCCAGCGCTTCGGAATAAAACTTAAGAGACTTTATGAGATGAACAGGATGGAGGATGGTACAGAACCCGAAGGGGGTAAAAAAATCTGGTTGAGAAGCATTAAGCCGGGTTATTAACCTGAATAGTATAATCTGTTATTTTGAATCCTCTGAGGAAGTCAGCGGTGCTAATCCGCTTCTTACCTTCAATCTGCAGACTGACAATATTCAAAAATCCATTTTTACAGCTGATTCTGAAGTAATTTTTTCCATCGGAGATAATTGTTCCAGGTTCGAAATTATGTTTCTCAATTTCCGGCTGGCTCTCGAAGATCTTAAATGAAATTGTCGTTGAATCGCTTTTGAACCAGGCCCTTGCACAAGGGTAAGGTGAAAGGCCCCTGACTAAATTGTGAATTTTAACCGGGTCGTTGTTCCAGTCAATAATACAATCGTTAGGATGAATCTTTGGTGCCAGTTTCTGTGGTTCATCCTGATTAATTAGTTTTGTCTGTGGTTGTGCCTGAATTTTTTTTTCGGAGATATAAGAAAGAGTTTTGATTACCAGCCTGGCTCCAAGTATCATTAATCTGTTGTGAAGATCACCGGCATTTTCGAAGGGGAAAATTTGTACTTCATCCCTTAAGAGTATATTTCCTGTATCAATTTTTTCATTAATAAAAAATGTAGTTACTCCGGTCGTTGTCTCACCGTTGATTATGGCACGGTTTATGGGTGCAGCACCACGATAATCAGGAAGTAGTGAAGCATGAAGATTCATTGTACCAAGAGGCGGCATTTTCCATACTTCTTCAGGGAGCATACGAAAGGCTACGACAATAAAAAGATCAGCACTCAGCTTTTTCAGGGTGCCAATAAATTCAGGATCCTTTAGATTTAAAGGTTGCATGATATATGGGAGATTGCTGAATTCGGCAAATACCTTTACAGCAGATTTTGTGATTTTTCTGCCTCTTCCTGAAGGTCTGTCAGGAGCAGTCAC
>PLMC01000108.1 GCA_003141495.1 Bacteroidales bacterium | reverse complement strand
AGTCTCGATTATCTTCACGATCCTTTTCTTATGAAAGACATGAATATAGCTGTTGACAGGATCTCCACTGCTGTAAAAAAGAACGAAAGGATCCTTGTGTACGGCGATTATGATGTTGATGGAACAACTGCAGTTGCCTTGATGTATTCATTTCTTAAAGACCAGTATTCAAATGTAGAATATTATATACCAGACAGATACAAAGAAGGTTATGGCGTATCAATTCAGGGGCTTGATTTTGCTTATCAGAATAACTGTAAGGTGGTTATCACACTCGACTGTGGTATCAAAGCGGTAGAAAAAGTAAAATATGCCCGCACTAAGGGACTCGATGTTATAATCTGCGATCATCATTACCCGGGAGATGAGATACCCAAAGCGTTAGCAGTACTCGATCCAAAGCAGCCATCATGCAGCTACCCCTATAAAGAATTGTCGGGATGTGGCGTGGGATTCAAGCTGATTCATGCTTATTCAAGGGTACACGGTATTCCATTCAGTAAAATATCTCACTATCTCGATCTTGTAGCTGTCAGCATAGCGTCGGACATCGTCCCTCTTACTGGAGAAAACAGGGTAATGGCATATTTTGGCCTTAAAAGATTGAATGAATCTCCCCGCACCGGGCTGAAAGAAATAATACGCGAATCGGAAGTAACGAAAGCTCTGACTATTGAGGACGTGGTATTTAAAATCGGTCCCAGAATAAATGCAGCCGGAAGAATGGAGACTGGAAGTAAGGCTGTTGACCTGCTTGTTTCAAGTGATACGAAGCTCGCCATCGGAATAAGCAAGGAGATCAATAATTTCAATTTGGAACGACGGAGTGTTGATCGCATAATTACCACAGAGGCGATGCGAATGATTGCCGAAGATCAGAGAACCGTAAATTCGAGAACAACCGTGCTTTATAATCCCAAATGGAAGAAAGGGGTGATCGGAATAGTTGCTTCAAGATTAATTGAGACATATTACCGTCCAACAGTTATTCTTACAGAATCAAATGGTTTTGCAACAGGTTCCGCAAGATCAGTTCAGGGCTATGATCTCTATCAGGCAATTGAAGCATGCAGCGANNTACCAGGCAATTGAAGCATGCAGCGATCTGCTTGAGAGTTTTGGGGGACACATGTTTGCTGCAGGTCTGACTTTGAAAAAGGAAAATATCCGGCCATTTATGGATAGATTCGAACAGTATGTAAATAGCACTATCACAGAGGAGCAACTAGTTCCGCGTATTTTTATTGATACAGAACTCTCATTTTCTGAAATAAATGAAGAATTCTTTAAAACCATGAGTCGCCTTCAGCCTTTTGGACCAGAAAACATGTCGCCGGTATTCGTTTCACGGAATGTATTTGATACCGGATCAGGCCGGATGGTTGGATCAAGCGGTGAACATCTCAAGCTGGATCTTTGTCAGGAATCAACAGGTCAGAAAAGCTTCTCTGCCATAGCATTCAGCCAGGCTAACCATTTTGAATACATTAAAGGAGGAAATCCATTTGATATCTGTTATTCTTTGGAGATGAATGAGTTCAGGGGGAACAGAAATCTGCAGTTGAATGTCAGGGACATAAAAACCCCAGTTTCATGAACTCGCCCCCCCATCCCCCTCTTTAATTCTTGGAGAGGGGGTGTAATCCATTCTGTATGTGTTAATTCCCCCTCTTTACGAAGCAGAGAGGCGGACGACCGTTAAGAAATTGCCTTGCAGGCAATTTTAGGGAGGAGCGAGCCTGCAGGGCTGAAAAGGGGGTGAGTACATTCAAGGGTTAGAACCAAACCCTGAACTGCATTTTAATTTCTTCCGTATTCTCCAAAGACCTTCCGGTTGTAACAGATGAAGTTATTCCATATTTGATTCTTAGCTCAGCAAAATCACTGATCTTCCATTTTGCCATAATATAGCTTCGGCTCCCTTTTCCGTACAAAGCGGGTATACTGAAACTGTAAAGGAGATCATTTTCGTAGACGTAAATTCTGGAATCCCAGTCATCAGTGTAAAAAGGACAAAATCTAGCCCATACTGTGACCGGCACTTTTCTGAAATAATAACTTATCTCCTGAAACAGCAGCATTCCCCTGCTTCCGGATGGATTAGCAATCTTATAATCGATCTGGGTCCCAAAAGTCAGATTATTATATATAGAATATCGGGCTGACACCTTGAAACTTCTTGTAATCAGCTTCTCCTGATCGGGGATCCCAGTTGTTTCAGCATTATCTGTCATTGTTAAACGGTAATTATAAGAAGCGTCAACAGAAATTTTTTCTGAAGGCAAAAATCTTACTTTTATCTCCTGTCTTATTGACCATGAAGGAGCGCTGCAACGGTACTTTAACCAGGGGAAATGCTGAACATCACATCCTCCGCTTATGAAGAGATGTCTCGCCGCTTCGAATGTGAGATTTTCCAGAACCCCATTTTCATTCGTGGTTTTTGAACCGGTACCGGGTCCCTGACCAAAGAAAGTTGTGTAACCTGAATTATAGTCTCTGAACAGAATGCCGATTGTTAACCGGTCAGAAGGTCTGAATGATATTCCCTGCACCACTGCCAACTTTTTATTATCATCGGCTGATAACTCACCGTAGAGCAGAATTTTTTTTATGAGGTAATTGTAATAAATAGTATAGATATTGTCTTTGTCACCTGTAAAATCCAGAATCTTCTCAGGACTATTCCCTGTTAGTTTTAATGGAAGGGAAAGCTTGTTTTCTGACCAGACAAGACCAATTTTAAGGTTATTAATGTTGTACGATAGTAATATTCCGTAGGTCATCTCGGAAACAGCATCCTTTTTTTTCAGAAGAGATGGAGTGTCATGCACACCCGCCACATAGAAATTTTCGATGTAATCATTCCCTGAGCCTGATGAAGCAATAGTGGCATCTGAATAGTTTTTTGAAAAAAATATTGTCAATCCAAGATTTTTAATGGAAAACTCAGCTGCAACGCCTCTGAAAAACCTGTTCTCTTCCGTCGAGGTGTACGGCTTAATCTCATCATTTGCAGACATGTAACCAGGAGAAGTAAGTGAAATGCCGGTACTGATGCTGGAATTAATATTTGTACCCTGACCAAAACGGGCAGAATAATCGCCAACAATAATTTTTCTTATCACTCCATTTCCACTAAAAGCGATGTGGGCTGATAGAAAATCGGGAAGGGGAGGATTACCGTTGAATAGTTTCTCACCGGGATCTTTCTCCATCGTAATTCCTCCGGAAAATCCCCCGGAAGTAAATTTGTATTTTGTCAGAATTTTCCATGCTGAACCCAAACAGGAAGTATCGCTATTACCTGATTTCAGAGAGAAATTTGATATCATTGAGTTTCTCCATCGAACAGAATCTGAATTACTTACGAATTTGTTTTCAAGAGTAATGAACGGAATAATCATTTCAGCGGTTTCTTTATCAAATCCGGGGATAGCTGCCAGTTCATATACAGATACTATTTGTCCGGTGGAATGAACATATTCTGATAATGCTTTTTCCTGGAAATCCGAGAGAAAAAATAATCTTGAAATTTCATTTCCATTTGAAGAATTGATTTTAACAGGATCCTCTGCAAGTTCGTGAAGCTTGTCAATAAAAACTGAAACTGCTTCAGGATCGGAGTCGTCTGATGCAAGTTCTTCTGCAATACTAATTATTATATCAGAAAGATTTGTTTCCTGACTAAAACATATTGTAGGGAATAGAACCAGAAAAAGTATTGTCAAATATTTTATCACAAATTGATATTATTTAATAAAAAACAAGAACAATTCTTATTGTTACACAGAGTCGCACAGAGGAAACACAGAGAACCACAGAGGTCATATTTTATATCTTCTGATCCCATTTCTCAGAATTGTAACATTAAAGTTTATCAGCAAACCAAGAGATTTGTTTGAAAACTTCATATAAGTAAGGATCTGAGCTTCATGAACCGGATTAAATTCATCCACGACTTTCAATTCAACAACTACTGAATTCTCCATTAGAATATCAATCCTGTAACCACATTCCAGTTTTATTTCTTTATAAACGACCGGAGTCGGTTGCTGTCTTTTAATATTTAAACCATTTTTAATCAATTCATATGACAAACACTCTTCGTAAGCTGATTCTAGCAATCCTGGTCCCAGACTTTTATGTACCTGAATCGCACAACCAATAATCTTTTGAGTAATTTCATTCAATTCCATAATTTTCTTTTTTCTTCTCTGTGTAACTCTGTGATTCCTCTGTGAGCTCTGTGACAGTTCTTAAGGTTCTTCTTTTTTTTTGATAACTATTATATTTTAGATATTGCATTTAACGGATTTTAAATATTAACGATACAGAAGAAGTTACTCCTAGTTTTTCATGTGTAACGAAGCTGATATCCATTTGTATCATTTTTATCAACCATCCCAAACCGAAACTGAAAGAGTTATTGTCAGTACTGAAGCCCCCTCTAAGCCAGAGTTTTTTTGCTGCTTCATATTCAAAACCGGTCCGGATTATCAATCTGCTGCCCGAACACATTTCAGCTTCGACCCCGGCAAAAAGCGATTTGTTAAGATAAGTTCCGGCACCAATCCTCAGTGACATTGGCAGGAAAGATTTTCTTAATGAATTAGGGACAGGATTAAAAACATGAATACCCAGTCTGGTGGTTTCGGAGGGAGTTATAAGCAGACCTGCTTCGCAGGTAACAGATTGATTATTATTATATTCTCCTGATGTCTTTTCAGAAAAATAATCCACCTGTAACCCGGCAGATATCTTATTTGAAAGTTTCAATCCACAGCCCAGACCTGTCATATCCCTTCTGAAATCAGTATATCCGAAATGTGAATAGACTGCTCCAAGTGAGGCTTTCCCGGCTGGTATAATCAATCCGAGAGAACGTGTTCCAAGTTCACTGATATTGAATCTGTTTTCGTAGTTGAATCCGAAAGAGAGTGAATTATTGTAAGCAAGGGCTGCCTGATTGTGGAATGAAGACCAGAAGCCGTTCTTCATGATACAGACATATCCTGTTCCTGCTTCACCTGCTCCGGCCGATGGACTATATGGATCACCACCTGAAGCAGTTAAAGAGGAAAAAATAAATAAAACAGAAACAGATATTTTCAGCAGCGAGCTCAACTGTTTCAAAAAATTGTTACCATAAATATACAAAAAAGTTCAATACAGGTAATAGAATTGAACTTTTTTTATCTCTGTGCCCCTCTGTGTCTTCTCTGTGTCACTCTGTGTTAGTTCTTAATTTTTTTTTGTTACACAGAGAACCACAGAGGATACACAGAGTTTCACAGAGGAAAGCCTAGTTTGTTTTGTATTGATATTTAACTGATTTCAATTCTTCATTTGCCTGAACGATCTTCTTTTTGAGGGATTCCTTATATTTTACAACCTCTGTCATTAACGCCTTATCGCCGGTAGCAATAATCTGGGCAGCAAGTATACCTGCATTCTGGGCGGCATTTACACCCACTGTAGCTACAGGTATCCCCGGAGGCATCTGGAGAATAGAAAAGATCGAATCCAGCCCTTCAAGCGTAGCCTTGATTGGTACTCCAATAACAGGAAGTGGCGTCATTGCGGCTATTACTCCCGGAAGATGAGCTGCCATTCCGGCGGCAGCTATAATAACTTTTATTCCCCGCGCCTCAGCATTTTTTGCAAATTTTTCAACCTCTTCAGGTGTTCTGTGAGCTGACAGGGCATTCATTTCAAAAGGTATCCTGAAATTGTTTAATATTTCTGCTGCTTTCTCCATAACTGGAAGGTCGGATGTACTTCCCATTATGATGCTGACGATCGGTTCCATTTAAAATAATTTAATTTAACTTGCTGATAAGGACAAAAATAAAGTATTATTTTCATATTTTCGCAGCGACAAACAGTTCAAATATTGGTTTGATGAAAGAAATCCGCATACTTGATAAAAACTTCAGGGAATTTTTAACTGAAAAAATTATAAAGGAGAGGATTGAAGAACTTGCCAAACAGATCAATAAGGATCTTGCAGGAAAAGAGGTGGTCTTTCTTGGTATATTGAACGGGGCATTTCTTTTTGCTGCTGATCTTTTCAGACAGATTGACTTCAATGCCAGGATATCATTTATAAAACTTGCATCTTACCAGGGAACGACCTCTCAGGGGTTAATAAAAGAGCTTATCGGCTGGAATGAAGATATCAAAAACAAAACAATTGTCATAATCGAAGATATTGTTGATACAGGAAACACTTTAGAGCGCATAGTTGACGAGCTTATAATTAGGAAGGCGTCTGAAATTAAAATAGCCACTATGCTTTATAAGCCAGGGGCATATACAAAGGATATTCCACTTGATTATATTGGCTTTGAAATACCAAATGATTTTGTGGTAGGTTTTGGCCTTGACTATGATGGGTTCGGACGTAACCTTCCATCGGTTTATACATTAATTAAATAATTCATAATTCATAATTCATAATTCATAATTTAATTTAGCGTATGGTTAATTTTTTGATTTTTGGCCCACCCGGATCAGGTAAGGGAACACAGTCAGTAAGACTGGCTGAAAAATTCAATCTTCTTCATCTTTCGACAGGTGACATGCTAAGGGCGGAGATTAAAGCCGGTACTGAACTTGGCAAAAAAATGAGCCTTATTATGTCGAAAGGTGAGTTGGTCCCAGATGAGGTAGTGATTGAAATGATTGCCAATAAAATTGATAGCAGTAAAGGATCAGCCGGATTTCTTTTTGACGGATTTCCCCGTACCGTTGCCCAGACAGTTTCTCTCGAAAAAATGTTAAATGACCGTGGTATGAAGATTGATCAGATGCTCGTTCTTGATGTTGATCATGATGAACTGGTTAAAAGGTTAATCGCCAGAGCTGAACTTTCAGGAAGGCCTGATGATAAAGATCCTGCAGTTATTGAAAACAGAATTGATGTTTATAAAGAGAAAACAGAGCCAATAATTAATTATTGTAACAACAAAGGGCTATATCAACCTGTAAATGGGATGGGTACAATTGATGATATTTTCAAAAGGCTTTGTGATCATATGAAGAAGTTACTTTGATCCCCCTTATTATTTACCTCCCTTGCCCCCCAAATGGGGGGTAAATAATGTATGAAAATTTTAGCCCCCATTTGGGGGGTCGGGGGTAGAAAACGGGGGGTGGAAGGGTAAGAATAATAACAGAGAAGCCCAGAGTTTCAAAGAGAAATAAATTACTTATGTCCGGATCCAACTTTGTCGATTATGTAAAAATTTATTGCCGCTCGGGTAACGGAGGAGCCGGGTCAGCTCATTTCCGCAGGGAGAAATTTGAACCCAAAGGCGGACCCGATGGAGGTGACGGAGGAAGAGGAGGACATATAATACTAAGGGGTAATGATCAGATGTGGACTCTTCTGCACTTAAAATATCAGCGTCATATCTTTGCAGAAAATGGTGTCGGAGGCAGCAGGCAACAGTCTACCGGAGCCGAAGGGAAAGATGTAATTGTTCAGGTTCCTCTTGGTACAATAGCAAAAAACAGTGAAACAGGTGAGCCGATTTTTGAAATAACAAAAAATGGTGAAGAAAAGATCCTGGCAAAAGGAGGCAGGGGAGGCCAGGGGAATGTGCACTTCAAATCACCTACCAACCAGACACCAAGATATGCCCAGCCCGGAGAACCCGGAATTGAACAGGAATTCATACTTGAACTTAAAATCCTTGCTGATGTCGGGCTGGTAGGGTTTCCGAATGCAGGTAAATCAACTCTGTTATCGGTGGTTTCTGCTGCTAAACCTAAGATTGCCGATTATGCTTTTACTACTCTTGTACCCAACCTGGGAATAGTCGGCTACAGAGACGAAAAGTCTTTCGTCATGGCGGATATTCCTGGTATTATCGAAGGGGCTCATGAAGGCAAGGGTTTGGGAATAAGGTTCCTGAGGCATATTGAAAGAAACTCGATGCTCCTTTTCATGGTACCTGCGGATAGCAAGAACATTAAAGAGGAATATGAAATCCTGCTTAATGAATTAAAAATGTATAATCCCGAACTCCTCGATAAAAAACGTGTCCTGGCAATTTCAAAAACAGACATGCTTGACGAAGAGCTGATAAAAGAGATAAGAAACGATCTGCCTGATATTCCGAGGGTATTTATATCTTCTTTGACAGGACAAGGAATAGTTACATTAAAGGATATGATTTGGAAAGTACTTAATTACGACTGATATTTATAGATGCTTGAACGATTTGACCAACAGCTTTTCTTGTTTATTAATTCAGCAAATTCACCGTTCTTCGACCAGGTGATGCATACAATCAGCGGGAAATTAATCTGGGTCCCTCTTTACCTGGCAATTCTTATTTTTCTTGGTGTAAAATACAAAAGGAAATTTCTTATTATACTAATTTTTATAATAGTGGCTGCCACTCTTGCCGATCAGTCATCTGTTATTGTTAAAAACATATTTCATCGCTTAAGGCCTTGTCATGAGCCGTCGCTTTTAGCAATTGTTCATCTGTTAAACGGTGAATGTGGAGGTATCTACGGTTTTGTTTCTTCACACGCTACAAACTCCTTTGATGTTGCCCTGCTAAGCCTTTCATTTATAAAAAAAAGATGGTACTCAATAAGTATTATATTATGGGCAGGTATTATAAGCTATAGCCGGGTTTATCTTGGTGTACACTATCCTGCCGATGTGATATTTGGTGCTCTTCTCGGTTCTTTTATAGGTTGGAGTATTTATAGGCTTTATGTATTGACTGACAATAATATACTAAAGTTTAAACCATATTTTAATACGACTTTAGCTCCATAGATATTGCCTAATTTCTCATTTTTCACCCCCCTTGGCCCTCATTTGGCGGGTTGGGGAGTAGAAAGAGGAAGATGGAAGTAGAATTTAATGCAAGCTAAATTAAAGATTAATGTTTTGTATAAATCTGGAATCGACGGATCCGTTTTTCAACCTCGCTGTTGAAGAAATCCTGCTGAAAAACAGTAAAGAGGAATATCTTATCCTGGGTATAAATAGCCCTTCTGTTATTATCGGTAAACATCAGTCAGGGCACATGGAGGTCAACATAAAGTTTGTCAATGAATATCAGATCCCGGTAATAAGAAGAATTTCAGGTGGGGGAACAGTATTTCACGATCACGGAAACCTGAATTTCAGTTTTATCAGGCAAAGTGAAAGTGGCAAACAGGTCGATTTCCGGAAGTACACACAACCTGTCCTGGATTTTTTGAAATCAATGGGTATTGAAGCAAGATTTGAAGGGAGAAATGATCTGAAAGTTGATGGATTTAAGATATCAGGGAATGCCGAACATATTCACGGTAACAGGGTACTTCACCATGGGACATTATTATTCAGCACTTCGCTGGAAATGCTTCGGAATTCGCTGAGAAAAGACACATCATGTTATACCTCAAAAGCCGTTGTCTCAAAGCCTTCATCTGTTGTGAATCTGAATGAGAAAATGAACTGTTTTCCTGATATTTATGAATTCAGATCAGAGATGATGAACTTTTTCCTCAAGAACTTTCCTGATAATTTTCCCTATTCTCTTACCCGGGAAGAAATAAACCAGGCTCAATCACTAGCTGATTCAAAATATAAAACCTGGGAGTGGAATTGGGCCTATGGTCCTGAATACACTTTTAAAAACAGATTTGAGCTAAATAAAACAGGTCATTCCTGTGACCTTTTTATAAAAGATGGGATTATCCGCGAATCTTTCATTGAAGGAAGTGATCAGATGAAGCGTGCTTCAAAAAAACTTATCGGTCGCAGACATATGGTCAACGATTTATCGGACGTTTTCCTGAATGAAAATATATTTTTAACAGAACAGGATATTTATAAATTCTTTTAATTTATTATTTTGCAGAGAGTTAATTAATTACATCTCTGTAGTTCTCTGTTATTTACATAACCCTTCCCCGGCGCGGCTGTTGAAAAAGGTTAAAAAGGACTTTTTCAATACCCCCTATAGAGGGATGGGTTATAAAATATTTTAAAAATAATTTCTAAAGAGAAGCACAGAGAACCACAGAGAAAAGGGCATTTTTAATGGATATTTTAAAATCGATAATCGTTTGGTTCATAGGTATTTGCTTTGTCATTGCGACATTTCCTATTAACCTCATAATCTGGTTACTGGCTCTTCCGTTCGACAGGGAAAGAGTAGTCATCCACTGGTTCCTGATGTACGAGAGTACGGTTCTTTCCTTTTTGATGCCAATCTGGAAAATTCACATCGAAGGCAGAAAGAAGGCCATGAAAGGAACAACATATATTATCATTTCAAACCATCAGTCAATACTCGATATTCTGTTAATAAACTGTCTCAGGTACAAATTCAAATGGATATCAAAAATCGAAAATTTTAATGTTCCTGTTATTGGCTGGTATTTAAAAATGGCTAAATATATTATTATTGACCGCGGAAACGATGAGAGTAAGGTTGAAATGCTTGAAAAATCATATAATTTTCTTAAAAAGGGAATTTCAATTATGATATTTCCTGAAGGAACACGTTCACTTAATAATGAGATTGGCTTTTTTAAGAGAGGGGCTTTTCAGCTTGCCATTCAGACCAAAGTTCAAATCCTGCCTGTTCTGATTGATGGTACAGGAGGGATTCTTCCTAAACACGGTCTGATTTTCGGATGCGGTCATCAAATATTGATAAAGGTATTGGATCCGATTAATCCTGCTAATTTTGGTACTGATAATCCGGATGATCTTGCATTGCAACTCAGTTTATTGATGAAATCCCGGTTAAATGAATTAAGAGTTCAAAATAGTCCCCTGTGACGCAAAGTACATCATATCGCAGAATACTGAGCAAGATGGGTTATTATAACTACCAGAATGGGCTTATAATTCATCATGTAAACCAGGAGGGCGGATGGGAAAGTCACCAGGAGCGCTGCAGGAGTTTTATAATTAAAGCATTGGAATTATATAAACCTGAAAAGGTAACAGTTCTTGGCAGCGGATGGTTGCTTGATCTTCCTTTCGCAGAGCTGATTGAGCAGACCGAAAAAGTTTGCCTGGTTGATATTATTCATCCGCCTGATGTGATCAGCCAGACCTGCGATTATAAAAATGTTGATCTAATAGAGCAGGATATCACCGGAGGATTAATTACGGAGGTGTGGTTGAAGACAGGAAAACACTCTCTCCTTAAAAAGTTGAAATCTATTGAGGATATAATAATACCTGAGTTTAAAACGGATGGTGATCCCGGAATGGTTATTTCACTTAATATACTTACCCAGCTCGAATCACTGCTGATAAGGTTTTTAAAAAAAAGATCAAAGATTAAGGAAGAAGAGTTTGAGCTTTTCAAAACTGAGATACAGAAGAAACATATTGATTTTCTTAGGAAGCACAAGTCAGTTCTTATTACTGATTATGCTGAAGTTATTACAAACAAGTCTGGAAGTGTCAAGACAATTCCTACTCTGGTAGCTGATCTTCCGCCATATCATCTTAAAGAAGAATGGACATGGAATTTTGATCAGACAGGAGCTGATCTGTACAACAGCAGAAGTCAGTTCAAAATTGTTGCCTTAATAACCTGAAGACATGCAAATAGACCAACTCAAAGAGAAATATCAAAGTTCAGCACTAAGTTACAGGCTTTTAGGAAAAAAGCAGGAAAGCCTCCTGTTAATTCTTTCATTTTTAAGGCTTTTTACCTTTGTCGGAGGATTAATACTTATCTGGATAGGATTTACAATGAGTAATCTAGCCGGGGCAATATTAATCCTTGTATTAACAGTCATTTTTCTTTCTCTGGTAAAACTTTTTTTGATTAATTCAGCTAAAAGGGAATTTTTGGGCAACCTTGCTCAGATAAATCAGAATGAAGCAGATGCACTTTCAGGTAATCTGTCTGCATTTGAATCCGGCAGTTCATATACTGATATCAGACATGATTTTTCTTTTGATATTGACCTGTTTGGTGCTTCATCTCTTTTTCAATACCTGAACAGGACGGTAACCGGTTATGGGAGGGACATTCTTGCAAGCTGGTTATCAGACCCTTTCATGCTTTCTAAGGAATTAATGCTACGTCAGGAAGCTATTAAAGAACTTGCTTACAAAGACGAATGGAGACATAAATTTATGGCATCGGGGATGAAGATCCCTCTGGAAAAGGGCGAAATATCAGGTTTGCTTAAATGGCTTGAAGAAGAGACTGTTATTTATTCTTCATCATTTAATAGATTTTTAATTTTTTCCCTTCCGGCTTTGGCAGTTAGTTCACTTTTATTTGTGGCAATAGGTTTAGTTCCTTATCCGGTCTTTGTTTTTATATTTCTGATTAACCTATTATATGTTGCAACAGGGCTAAAAAGAATTAACAGGATTCATAACGCTTTAACAAGGAAATATAACTTTTTATCCTCAATGAATGGACTCCTTTTGGCATTTGAGGATGAGTCCTTTACTTCTTCATTATTAAACGACATTAAATTGAATATTTCAGGGCCTGGTATTTCTGCAGCTGATTCAGTCAGAAAGCTGGGCAGACTTATTCAGGCCTTTGACTCCAGAAATAACATGCTTATAGGATTTGTGCTGAATGGATTATTTTTATGGGATTACCGGAGCATCTACAGACTGGAGAAATGGAAGTCTGAAAACAAGAACAGGTTTCCTGTCTGGCTCGAAATGGTTGGCAAGGTTGATGCATATATAAGTCTGGGAAACTATGCATTTAATAATGCTGACTTTGCCTACCCGGTTGAATCTGATAATCACATTGTATTCTCTGCGAAGAACCTTGGTCATCAGTTGATCGATAATAGCAAAAGGGTCTGTAACAATTTTACTCTTGGGGAAAAAGGAACTGTTTGCATCATTTCAGGCGCAAATATGGCAGGGAAAAGCACTTTCTTGCGTACTGTCGCAGTCAATTTTATCCTGGGAATGACAGGTGCTCCTGTTTGTGCATCGGAAATGAGTTTCATTCCAGGGAGACTGTTTACCAGTATGCGCACCCTGGACTCCCTTTCTGAAAATGAATCATATTTCTATGCTGAACTCAGAAGACTTAGTAATCTGAAATACAAGATTGAAGAAAGAGAACCGGTATTTTTCATACTCGACGAAATTCTCAAGGGTACAAATTCGGCAGATAAAAGTACAGGATCAAAATTATTTCTTCAGAGGATAGTTGAAAGTAGCGGTACAGGTTTAATTGCAACTCATGACACTTCGCTTGGGAAACTTGAATCTGATTTTCCTGGTAGAATAATCAACAAATGTTTTGAAATTGAAATTGATGGAGAAAATATTAAATTTGATTATAAGCTCCGTGATGGTATTACTCAAAAGATGAATGCAGTATTCCTTATGAAACAGATGGGAATTTTGGATTAATGGACTCATACCTGATTCCTTAATTTCTTTTTCGATTATTATGTTGTATTTAATTCCAAAATAACTATTGTCAGAGTTAAATATTTGTTAGTTTCAAAGTTTTTAAAACTAATTCATTGTAAGATCAGAATCGGAGTGCTCCCTGAAGATTAATAAAATGAAATTTTATGGACAAAATTGAAGTTGGGGGAAGTTCCGGCAATATAGAATTAAAAAGGGAATTAGGTCTTGCCGCAGCCGTGGCTATTGTTGTTGGTAATTGTATTGGTTCGGGCATCTTTACTTCTGCAGCGTCTTTAGCTGCAGCATCAAACCCCAGGACTGCAATAATTGCCTGGATAATTACCTCCGCCGGGTCTTTATTGATTGCATTAAGTTTTGCGAGTCTTGGGACCGCTATGCCAAGAACAGGTGGTCCTATCGTATATACTAGGGCAGCTTTTGGTGACTTTGCAGGGTTCTTAATTGCATGGACATACTGGATAGGAGCATGGGTAGGAAATGCAGCAATCATTACTGCCTTTATGCTTTATTTCACTTATTTTGTTCCTGGTGCGACTACCCCTATATTGGCTTTCTTAATTACTTCAGGAGTATTATGGTTTTTTACTATAATAAACATTCTTGGTGTTAAAGAAGCAGGAAGAGTTAGCATTGTAACCACAGTACTAAAAGTAGGCGCTTTAGTGGTATTTGTTATAATCGCTGCACTTCATTTTAATCCTGCTATGCTGGGTACAGTATCAAGTGAGAAGGTCTCAGGAATGAATACCTTACCTGCAGCAATTGCCATCGCGCTCTGGGCTTTTGTAGGAATTGAAAGTGCAACAGTTCCTGCAGGAGAAATTAAAGATCCTCAAAAAAACATCAGAAAAAGTACAATATATGGTACTTTAATTGCAGCAGCCGTGTATCTAATTGTTTCGATTATGGGAATGGGAATCCTGGATCAGTCCACCCTGGCCAGTTCGAACGCGCCGCTCGCTGATATAATAAACAAAGCAACAGGTGGAACATGGGGNNACCGCCAGGAGCGCATTTGGCGCTTCGCAGGATAAGCTTTTTCCGGCAATGTTCGCGAAAATACATCCAAAATATCTTACCCCGGTTACCTCTCTTATTATTAGCGCTCTTGCTGCTAACGTCCTGCTGGTTCTTAACTACATGGGTACATTAAGCAGCGCCTTTAATTTTATGTTGCTTCTCGCTACTTTGGCTTTTTTGCCTGCTTATGCTTTTTCCGCTGCGGCGGATATTGTCCTGCTGAAGAACCACTCATCGGATTTTAATCTTTTTAGTTTCCTGAAAAATTCCTTATTTGCATTGCTTGCTTTTGGATATTCGATATATGCAATTTATGGTACAGGAGCGAAGGTTGTAATGTATGGATTTATACTTATGCTGGCAGGTATTCCCGTCTATCTGTTCATGATGCTCCAGAATAATAAGAAAGATAAAGTAGTTGATAACTTAAGAAAGGATGCAGGAGTGGATATTTAGTTAACTGCTCAACCATTTCTTCGTTAATTTGATCTCCTCTTTTCAACTGATGTACTCACCCCCTTTAATCCCCCTCTCTACTTCGTAAAGAGGGGGAATTGGCATGATATTCAGTGTATTACACCCCCTCTTTAAGAATTAGAGAGGGGGGAGGGGGGTGAGTTCATTGTTTAATTTCATTCCGATTGTTGAAAAATTGACAAAAATCACCTGCTGTAAATAGTTATATTTGCGCAAAATTTCTGCAAAATGTCAGTTGGGTATTCTGAGGAGCATATAAAAACACTTGAGTGGAGAGAGCATATCCGTCTGCGACCTGGTATGTATATAGGGAAGCTTGGAGACGGCTCTTCCCAGGATGATGGTGTCTATGTACTTCTAAAAGAAGTTATGGATAATGCCCTTGATGAGTATATGATGGGGTATGGGAAGAAAATAGATGTCTCCATTAATGGCAAAGAGGTCAGAGTTCGTGATTATGGCAGGGGCATACCTCTTGGAAAAGTTCTTGATGCTGTCTCCAAAATGAACACCGGAGCAAAATACGATTCAAAAGCATTCAAAAAATCAGTAGGTCTTAACGGAGTCGGAGTAAAAGCCGTGAATGCCTTGTCCAGTAAATTTGTTATCAGATCCATCCGCGACGGACAGCTTAAAGTTTGTGAATTTGAGCACGGGAAAACAATTAAAGACCGTCCTCTGGAGCCCACTAATGAAGAGAATGGAGTTGAAGTGATATTACAGCCCGATGAAGAATTGTTCGGTAACTACTATTTCATTTCGGAATATGTGGATACAATGTTAAAAAACAATGTTTACCTTAACTCTGGATTGGTAATAAACTTTAATGGGAATAAATTTTTCTCGCGAAACGGACTGGTTGATTTACTTAATGAGAATATCAGCAAGGAGGGCCTCTATCCGATAATCCACCTTATCGGCGACGATATTGAGATAGCATTTACTCATGGTCTCCAATATGGTGAAGATTATTACAGTTTTGTCAATGGTCAGAATACAACTCAGGGAGGAACACATCTGATTGCTTTCAGGGAAGCCATTGTGAAAACGATAAGGGACTTCTATAAAAAAGACTATGATCCATCCGACATACGGTCATCAATAATTGCGGCAATCAGCATAAAAGTTGAAGAGCCAATATTTGAATCGCAAACGAAGACAAAACTGGGATCAAAAGACATGGGTCCAGAAGGACCTTCTGTCAGGAATTTCATCAGTGAGTTTATAAAGAAGCAGCTAGACGACTTTCTGCATAAAAACCCCGAAACAGCGCGGACCATACTTAAAAAAATACAGGACTCGGAGAAAGAGAGAAAAGCTATATCATCGATCCAGAAGCTTGCCAGGGACAGGGCAAAAAAGGTGAGTCTGCATAATAAAAAATTAAGAGACTGTCGCATTCATTATAATTCCAACGATTCGAATAAGCTTGATTCTACCCTTTTCATAACTGAAGGCGACTCAGCAAGCGGTTCAATAACAAAATCGAGGAATGTGGAAACGCAGGCTGTCTTCAGTCTACGTGGCAAACCACTTAACTGCTATGGGCTCACTAAGAAAATTGTTTACGAGAATGAGGAGTTTAACCTGCTTCAGTCTGCTCTCAATATTGAAGACGGAATAGAAAACCTGAGATATAATAATGTTGTTGTTGCGACTGATGCCGACGTTGATGGGATGCATATCAGATTGCTTTTGCTCACATTTTTCCTCCAGTTCTTTCCCGATCTGGTAAGAAAAGGACATGTTTATATTCTTCAGACTCCCCTCTTCAGGGTCAGGAATAAAAAAGAGACGAGGTACTGCTACTCCCCGGAAGAAAAAGCGAAGGCTATTGCCGTGCTTGGACCAAATCCGGAGATGACTCGTTTTAAAGGTCTCGGAGAGATATCTCCCGATGAGTTCAAGCACTTCATTGGAAAAGATATGAGACTTGAGCCGGTAAGAATGAAAAAAAATGACTCCGTAAACGGATTTCTGGAATTCTTTATGGGTAAAAATACACCCGACAGACAGGATTTTATTATTGATAATCTGAGAATTGAGGAAGATATCGTTGAAGAGGAAAAACCATTGAATTAGTTTAAGGTACTCCTGATTTATTTATGGAAGAAGAAGAACTTGATATTATCAATGCAGAAAGCAATACGCCAGGTCCCACCGGACCGGCTGCTCTTCATTCCGTAACAGCACTCTCTGGCATGTATCAGGACTGGTTCCTTGATTATGCATCTTATGTAATTCTTGAGAGGGCTGTGCCCCACCTGCATGACGGACTGAAACCTGTTCAACGCCGAATACTTCATTCAATGAAGAGAATGGATGATGGACGTTACAACAAGGTAGCCAATATCATCGGTCATACAATGCAGTTCCACCCTCACGGGGATGCATCCATTGGTGATGCACTGGTGCAGCTTGGGCAGAAAGAACTTCTTGTGGATATGCAGGGTAACTGGGGTAACCTTCTTACAGGCGATGGTGCTGCAGCTCCCAGGTATATCGAATCACGGCTTTCAAAATTTGCACTTGAGGTTGTATTTAATCCTAAAACAACTGAATGGAAGCTCTCCTATGATGGACGGAACAAGGAACCGGTCACTCTTCCTGTAAAATTCCCGTTGCTTCTGGCTCAGGGCGGTGAAGGTATTGCAGTAGGGCTTGCATCAAAAATACTGCCTCATAATTTCAATGAGCTGATTGATGCTTCTATTGATTACCTTCAGGGGAAAGATTTCGTTATTTATCCTGATTTTCCCACCGGAGGATTGGTTGATGTCTCAAAGTATTACGACGGCCAGAGAGGAGGCGCAATAAAGGTAAGGGCAAAGATTGAAAAGGTCGATAAAAAGGAACTCATAATAACAGAAATACCCTACGGAAAAACTACCACTTCCCTGATTGAATCCATTATAAAGGCGAACGAAAAGGGTAAAATCAAGATCAGAAAAATCGATGACAATACATCNNGCAAATGTTGAAATTGTTATTCACTTACTACCCGGAGTTTCTCCTGATATGACAATCGATGCTCTTTATGCACTTACCGATTGTGAATACTCAATTTCGCCAAATACCTGTGTTATCGTCGATGATAAGCCCTCGTTCATGGGAGTCAGCACCATTTTGAAGCATTCTGCTGACAGAACGGTAGAACTTCTTAAAAGTGAACTTGAGATCAGACTTGGTGAACTCAATGAAGACTGGCATATGTCGTCACTTGAGAAGATATTTATCGAGAAGAGAATTTATCGTGATATAGAAGAGTCTGAAACATGGGAAGCCGTGATAGCTGATATTGACAAAGGACTTGATCCTTTTAAGAAACTTTTACTGAGGGAAGTGACCAGAGAGGATATAATCCAGCTTACGGAAATAAAGATTAAGCGGATCTCGAAATTTGATGTAAAAAAAGCCAATGAACATATAAAAGGAATTGAAACCGAGATAGAAGAAGTTAAAAATCATCTTAAAAATCTCATTCCTTTCACCATAAACTATTTCAAACAAATAAAGAAAAAGTACGGCAAAGGAAGGGAAAGGAAAACAGAGTTGAGAAGTTTTGATACGATTGAGGCCACGAAAGTGGTTGCCAACAATGCAAAACTCTATGTAAATTATAAGGAAGGATTTATAGGTACCGGTCTTAAAAAAGATGAATTCATCTGCGATTGCTCTGATATCGATGATGTTATAGTTATCAGAAAAGATGGTGTATATCTAATTACCAGGGTGGCAGAGAAAGTTTTTGTTGGCAATGATATTCTTTATGCACAGGTCTTTCTTAAAAATGATGAGCGCACAATTTACAATATTGTATATCAGGATGGGAAAGATGGACCTTTGCTTGCAAAACGTTGTGCTATTTCGGGGCTGACACGTGATAAGGAGTACAATCTGACCCGAGGCAAACAGGGTTCAAAAATTGTTTATCTAAGTGCCAATCCAAACGGTGAGGCTGAAGTTATAAACGTTCATCATAAACCAAAGGCAAGACTTAAAAAACTTATGTTCGAATTTGATTTCGGACAGATGAACATAAAGGGGAAATCTTCCATGGGCAATATACTTACAAAGAATGCAGTCCAAAAAATAAGTCTGAAAGAAAAAGGACTCTCGACCCTCGGCGGAAGAAAAATCTGGTTTGATGATGCAGTTTTCAGGCTAAATGTAGATGGCAGGGGACTATTTCTTGGTGAATTCAGCGCAGATGATAAAATACTCGTTATCACAAAAAATAGCTATTTCAGAATCACAGGTTTTGATCTGTCAAACCATTTTGAAGACAACATCCTTATAATCGAGAAGTTCAGACCCGGTAAAGTATATTCAATCATTTACTGGGACGCTGATCAGAAATTCTATTATGTAAAGCGATTTATAATTGAAGAGTCAGAGAAACCACAATGTTTTATAAATGAGAATCCTGAATCGAAACTTATAAGTCTCACAGAGGTCGAATATCCACGTTTTGAAATCTATTTCGGAGGTAAAAACAAGGGCAGGGATAATGAGATTATTGAGGTTGCTGAATTTATTGGAGTGAAAAGTTATAAAGCAAAAGGGAAAAGGATGACCAGTTATATGGTCGAAAATATCCAGGAAATTGAGCCTGTTATTAAAAAGGAGGTTGAGATAACAAAGGAAGAAATACCGGATGAAGAACCTCAGCAACCAGTTATCCATGATGATCCTGCACAGATGAAGCTTGAGCTATGATGGNNTTGAGGAATATGCCGGGAAAACAATCGCGGAGATATTTTCTCAGAGTGGTGAGGATTATTTTCGAATTATTGAGACTCAGCTTCTTAGGAACCTTAAAATGTGCACAAAGACTGTTATTTCGACAGGTGGCGGAACACCCTGCTATATTGATAATATGGATTATATGATTGAAACAGGGCTGACTATTTACCTGAAACTGACACCTGCAGAGTTAAAAAGGCGGCTTTCACAATCAAAAGGTAAACGACCTCTGATAAAAGATCTAGATCAGAATGAACTTACGACTTTCATTAAAGAAAAACTTGCTGTTCGTGAAAAATGGTATGAAAGGTCCGATATAACCATGGATGGATTTGATCTTGATATCAATCTTTTATTATCACATGTTAAATCAAGTCTTAGCATCTGATTTTCCGATCCCTTCTTAAGGCTCTACCCCGAGCTTGTCGAGAGGTGTGGTCAAAAAGGACTTTTTCAATACCGCCAAAAGCTGGGAAGGGAGTGAAAACTATTTGAGCAATTATTGTTTTATTATAATTCGCGACAATTTTTTAATTTAAAATGTTAATTTAGTATGCTGTAATTTGTAACGAGTCAATTTATGAGAGATAAGTTACGTAATCTCCTTGGAATTGAACCAGGAGAGGGGTCAATGGTATCAATGCTTCTGACACAATCGGTCTTTCTGGGAATATTTATTGGTGCATTTGATATTGCCGCTCATTCCCTGTTACTCTCGACTTATAACGAAAGAATACTGGCACGAGGATATGTTGTTTCAGGGATCATCGGCATTATCCTTACATATCTTTATTCGATGTTTCTTAAAGGATGGCAGTTCAAAAAGATTGCAATAATTAACCTTATAATTATCACGATTCTGACCCTTTCCCTTTGGTCAGCATTGATTTTTTCACCTGTGAAATGGATGAAATTCATTGTTTTTATAATGTTTGGCCCTCTTAATATCCTGGTCTTGTTGGGCTTTTGGGGGACTACAGATAGATTATTTAGCTTTAAACAGGGAAGAAGATTGTTATGGCTTGCTGATATTGGACTTATCATCGGAGTAATAATGATTTCTTTCGCCATTCCTGTATTAATGTCTTTAAAATTTCATTCACAAACCATTTTGCTTATTAGTGCAATTTCCGCGTTTATTGCGACAATTACTCAGAATATGATCGGAAGGCAATTCAACATGGCGGTTATTGACGGAGATAAATATTCTGAAAAACCAGAAAAGAAAAAATCTCTTTTTGTTGTTTTTCGTGAAGATCCATTTATACGAACTATTGCCATTTTTATATCTCTGTCGGTTTTAAGCGCATTTTTTATTCAGTATCTATTCCTGGCAGTTACACGGGAACAATATCCGATTGCAGAAAATATGGCAGGTTTCCTCGGCGTATTTACAGGTAGCATGATGATCTTCATCCTGTTTTTTAAACTGGTTGTCTTTCCTTTCGTTTTTAACAATTACGGCCTTCGGACATGTCTTATAATTTCCCCGATACTAATTATTCTATTTACTGCAATAGTAATACCCACTGGTTTGTTCATGGGCTATAACCCTGAATCGGTCGGCGGATTCATGGTTTTCTTCCTTCTTCTTGCATTTAGCAGATTCATTTCAAAATCGCTGAAAGACACAATAGAACTTCCTTCATTAAAAGTCATTTACAAGTCAATTGATGAAAAAGTAAAATCAGGTATTCATTCGGTAACCTCTCTTACTGTGAATGAGATTGGGGTACTTTTTTCAGGAATTATCCTGACAGTCCTGGGTCTTTTCAGTTTTATTACACTCATTCACTTTTCACTGTTCCTGTTTATCATTGTCTTAATATGGCTGTTTGTTGCTTTCAGGTTATTCAGAGAATATAGAAAATCCATAATAAAAGAATTGGAATCGTCAGTAGCGAAAGTATCAGAAACAGGTATTTCAGGCAAACAGGATACTTTAAAAAACCGTTTTTCAGCTTATCTAAGCTTCAGAACAGATTATTTTAGTCTTATTTCAGGTGATTTTTCAGTTTTGAACAGAATCAGGAATAATTGGTATTTTGAAGAAATAGTTGACTACGCCTACTCAAAGAAGGATATAAACCTTCTACCCGTTCTGAAAAAAACTGTAAATAATAATGACCTGGATGAAGAAGTCAGACAGCACGCCGCAGAGATAGCCGGGATACTGAATGAACATACCACTTCTCTTAAGTCTGAAAATGAAAATATTAGCAACGCAATAAAAATTCTTTCAGGTTCGAGAATGCCTCAAACATCAGAAATTCTCAGACTTTTAAGGGATAAATCAGTTGAATCCAGGAAAGTGGCAATTTATATGATTGGTAAATTTCATTTAACTGATTTATTATCAGAAGTATGTGTATGTATGAGTATTCCGGGATTGACAAAAGACGCCTATGAAGTTCTTAAAACTTTTGAATCGGATGCTGAAGATGTCTTATTCAGTTATTATTTAGTCACATCAGGAAATACAAAGTTAAGCAAAACAATCTTGCAGCTTTTAGGAGAAAATTGCACCGGGGAAACCATAGGATTCATGTTTTCACGGCTCTGGTCGAATTCAAGACTACTAAAGGAAACGGCTATTAAATGTCTTATCGACTGCAAGTTCAAGCCATCTGAAGAGGAAAAAATACGACTTGATCAACTTATTTCAGAAGTTATTGGTTCTATTACCTGGAATCTTTCCGCAAAGATCGCTCTGGAGAGAGATAGTGACAACTTCATTCTCGATAAAATTAACGGGGAAATAAACAGGTGGAACAAATTTCTTTATAATATTCTGTCAATCACTTATAATTCAAGAGCCATTGACATGATATTGGAGAATATCGCGACAGGTACTTTTGAAAGTGTCACTTATGCACTTGAGATGGCAGATGTATTAGTTTCAGATTCAATAAAACCAGAGTTGATTTCTCTTCTTGACGTTATGCCGGATGAGGATAAAGTTATGAATCTGTTTCAATTCTTCCCCGGCGAAATTCCTGTACGCAAAAAGCTTCTTGAAAATATAATTAACTGCGATTATAATCTTATCAGTTTATGGACTAAAGCCTGCACTCTAAGAAGCATTACCCAGATAGAGGATGCTGATATGGCTGAATCGGTAACCGCTCTTCTTTTCAGTCCGGAGGAATTAATACAGGAAGAATCCGCAAACCTTATATCACGATCAAACGCTGATCTCTATATATCTGCTTCACAGAGAATTTCAGATTCAACAAAATCGAGACTGGATAAGATAATTGATGGTACGGTAGTTAAAGAAGAATTTCTTTTCGAAAAGGTGCAATTCCTTTCCAAGATTTTTGGAGTGATTGTTGAAGATGAAATGTTGTCTTTAGCGGGTGAGTTAAAGTTTATTAAAAGCCTTGACAGAGAATACTTCCTGTCTTCTGAAAGATGTATCATCTGGCCCGTATATGACGACAAAGAGAGCAATGAAGTCCATGTGGTATTTGAAGGAGAAATCGAAAGGCTCATTCGGAAATATGAGAGCGGACGCAATCTTTCCTTTTACTTTTTACCTCTAAGTGCAGTTGAAGAATTTCATTTTCAGTTTCCCGACAAGTCATTTGAGGTATTGAAATATATAGATATTAACGAAGAATAATGCTACTAAAGACGATTGAAGAATAAATTTGTCAAATAAATAAAAGAAGATATTAATGGACAAGAAAAATTTCAATCCATATCCCGGATTGAGACCCTTTGCAACTGAAGACAGCGAACTATTTTTCGGACGGGAAGCCGAGAGCACCGAGGTAATCTTAAAATTGCTGAAAAACAGGTATATTACTGTTCTTGGTGCCTCTGGAATCGGCAAATCATCTCTGATATATGGTGGAGTATTGCCAAAAATCCTGAATTTAAAAATCAGAGAATCCTTAGTCTGGAGAATTATTTCTTTCAGGCCGGGAAGGGATGTATTCGGGAATCTGGCTGATGCACTATTATATAAAGTTACAGATTCAGAGCAAAAAAAGGTTGAAAGAGAAACAATTCTCTCTCAGCTAATTGATAACCCACACAGTTTTTCTGATATAGTAAGTAAATACCTCATAAGAAAAGATGACAATGTCCTTCTGGTAATTGATCAGTTTGAAGAGATTTTCAGATACAATTCACCCGGGAAATCAGAAATTTCTCACGCAACTGCTGTAAAATTTGTTGATTTTCTTGTAAACTCTGTTATAAAGCCTGGCGGGAATATTTTTATAATTGTTACAATGCGTTCTGATTATCTGGGAGAATGCTCGCATTACAAGGGTCTTACCAGGTTCATTAACAACAGCAATTATCTTGTTCCTTATATGGGGACAGAAAATTTAAAGGAAGTAATAGAGAGACCTGTTAATTATGCCGGAGCAAAAATTGATCCGACACTTATCGAAGCACTTCTTAATGATCTCAGAGACAGAACTGATCAACTTCCTGTCCTGCAACACGCCATGATGAGGACATGGGCGCACTGGCAGCTACTTGATGAGCCTGACAAACCCATAAACAAAGCTGACTATGATTCAATTGGGACAATTATTAATTCTGTTTCGCAACACGCTGATAAAGTATACGAGGATTTAGACCAACGAGGAAAAGAAATCTGTGCCGTATTATTCAAATCTATTACGAGGAAAGGTTCAGATAATAAAGGTTTCCGGCATCCTTCAGATATTGAAACAATAAAGTCAATCGCCGGGTGTTCAGATAATGAGTTATTTGATGTTATTGAAAAGTTCAGGAGCTCGTCATTATCGGTTATCACACCTGGGGAGGGTGTTATTCTGAATGACAACTCTGCTATTGATCTTCAAAACGACTGTATTATCACTTTGTGGGATCGTCTGAAAGATTGGATAGATAACGAAGATGCTTCAATGCAGATGTATTCAAGGTTATCAGAAGCATCAGCTCTTTACCAGCAAGGGAAGACAGGTTTATACAGGCCACCTGATCTGCTGCTTGCAATAAAATGGCGCGATCAGAATAATCCGACACTTTCCTGGGCAGTACAATACAATCCTGCTTTCGAACGGGCAATGGTTTACCTTCGGACCAGTGAAAAGGCATATCTTGAAGAAGAACAGAACAAGATCAGACTGCAGAAAAGGAAAGTTAAGAGGATCACTCTGATAACAAGGGTTCTTGGAATTGCCGTTTTAGCAGCATTGGGATTCATGCTCTTTGAATATGTGCAGAAGTTGTCTTCTGAAGGTCGAGCTATTCTTGCCGAAAAACAAAGAGCCCTGGCTGTAAAGGAAAAAGCTGTAGCTGATTCATTTGCCGTTGTTGTTCTTAAACATAATATTATTTCGGATTCAACTGCGACTGTAGCAATTAAGGAAGCCGCTGCAGCAAAAGAGCAAAAAAATGTTGCTGATGCCCGGAAATCTTTAGCAGAGAAAAATTCTGCAATGGCGGTCCGTCAAAAAAATCTAGCTGTTGTTGAAAATAATGAAACCCGGCGGCTGAGGATGATCTCTATAGGTAAATCGATGTCATTAAAGTCGTTACAAATGGGCGGACAAAAAGATCTTCAAACCCTTCTGGCTTATCAGGCCTACTTGTTTACTAAAAGGAATAACGGACCCGATAATGATGCAGATATTTATGCCGGTTTGTATAACGTTGCCCTCCAGTATGGCAGTATTAATTATAAGTCCTTCAAAGGGCATAACGGAGAAATTAAGAGCATAGCATTTATACCCGGCAAAAAAGAATTTTTTACTTCAGGGAATGATGGAAAAGTACTGAAATGGTCACTGGATAAAAATGATCAGACACTTCAGGTCATTTATTCAGGAAGTGATATCATAGAAGTTCTGGCCATCAGTCCTGATGCTTCCTGGCTTGCATGTGGGAGTTCAAACTCCTCGATAAGGATGATCCCTTTAAAAGGGAACAATATAGGATATGAACTGACAGGTCATAAGGGAGAAATTAAGTCACTTATCTTTTCGTATGATGGGAAATATCTCTATTCGGCCGCTCTCGATGGGAAAGTTATTAAATGGGACATTGCCGCGAGAACAAATGTTAATGTTTCTACCGGCTTGATGGAGATAACATCCATTGACGTCTCCTCAAAAGGAAATTATCTTGCCGGTATAAGCACCGACGGCAATGTTGTTGTTTGGAATCCCGAACAAAACTCTGATAATTTCAGAATTGAAACATCCGGGAAAAAGATTAAAGTCGTTAAGTTTAATCCTGATAACAATCTTCTCGCAATAGGTGATGTCGAAGGTAATGTTGAGTTATGGGATATCAGCCTTCATAAAAAGCTTGCGGAGGTGAAAGCTCATGATGGACAGGTTAATGATATTCAGTTTAATACATCCCTGAAGCAGATGGCCACTGCAGGCAATGACAAAAAACTCAAAATATTTAATATAAAGAATCCCGCTGACCTTAAGGAACCACCGGTAACTTTAAATGATAATGAAGGATTTGTCCTGGTGATACAATTCAGTCCCGACGGACAGATGATCATTTCCGGAGAATCAGGCGGCGAAAACAACCTTATAAGCAGACCTTCACATGTTGACTACCTGGTTCAGAATATATGTAATATGGTCTCAAGGAATATGACCCAGGACGAGTGGAATGTATATGTTGGAAAAGATATTCCTCTCGAAAAGACCTGCCAGGAAAAGAATCTGAATATTAAAATAGAACCGATAAAAACTTTAAACAAATAGACTATAGTATCCTTCGTAAACCAGTCAGATCTGGAGTTGAGTATAGTAGGCTGATTAAGAGGTAATTAAAATTGGAAGGACCATCATATCATGCTTTGTTAACCACATGTCAATCAATAATAAATCTCATGAAAACAAAATTGTTCGTATTTTTATTTTTGGCTTCAGTATTACTTCCTCAATTTTCAAGTCAACTCTCAGCTCAGAACATCTTAGCCCGTTATAACAGAGGTGCTCTTCTTGAACCTTCGGGAAAAATAATCAATGGTGCCGGGCAGGATCTGGCTGCCTATAACAATTACTGGAATATCATGCATCCGCTGGACAAACCATTGATCTACATGACCTATATTAACCTGAAAGATATAACATCTGATTGGGCTGATGGTCTGAAGGCCGATCTCATGTCACATGCCGGAAAATTCCAGATCCCGCAGATAGGACTTTCGATGACAGTTGAGGCTACTCCAACCGGGCATTTCGAACAAGACGTTGCGGCCGGATTGTTAGACAAGCAAATAGCGATGTTTATTAATGGATTAGAATCGCTCGCATTCCCGGCTTATGTTCGTATCGGCTATGAATTCAATGGAGTTGACTGGAATGGTTACCAGCCTGCCTCCTATAAACAGGCTTTTATACGCATCACAAATATGATCCGTGCCAGGAATTTAGAAGTCGCCACGGTTTGGAATTTCGCTATGGACGGCGTGCCAAACTTTACAGATTATTATCCCGGAGACGCGTATGTAGATTGGTGGTCGCTCAACCTTTTCTCCGCAAGTCATTTCACAGATATCAC
>PLMC01000034.1 GCA_003141495.1 Bacteroidales bacterium | reverse complement strand
GCGAGTGATGTGATTTTTGACATTCTTTTATCTGTTAAGTTAAATCTGTATAAGTTTTATTCATTTCTTATGTATGCTCGCCTAAATTTATTCAAATTTTTCTATTAAAAACTGATGATATTTTCAGTATTAATGGTTTTAATAATCCGGGAACAAAGGTAATCAAATGGTGTGAATAAAATAACAATGTGAATAAAATAACACAAACTTATATTAGTTCTAAATAATGAGCATAAACAAGACTATTGAATAGTGTCGTTAATTTTGGAACACAAGCCCTATGAGTCAGTAATGATGATAAGGAATCTTCACCGATATTCCGAATTAAAAGATGACTCTGGTACACTATACAAAATCATTCGATAAGAAAATCAGAAAGGATAAGTATTATCATCTTTTGCTTCTGAATTCGGATCCGGGTTTCCACCCAGGGAAAAAATCAGAATTAGCAAGACGATAACCTACTGCAAAACTAAGTTTTGCATCCTCGACGATTCCATTTAAATTCCATTTATCAGGTTCATAATTGTAAGCAGGCCTGTGATATCTGTTATTGAGATAATCCTGTTCCTGTTTTGAAGCACATTCTTCCATTCTCCCATTCTCCCATTCTCCCATTCTTCTCCTCTTACTTTTGTACCTTTGCGCCTTTGCCATTGCACCCTTTCATACATGAAAGTAGCTGTCCAGCCTTTTCCCCTTCTTCATCCTGTAATGCACAAAGAGCAGGACAAGAGCTATCGGAAGAATTGATACTGCAACTATAGCCGACCATCTGATATCCACTTTGCCTGATATATATTTATCAATGAAAACTTCGGAAACAATGCAAAATCCGGAAAGTACAAGAAATGCGATTGCCAGTATATTAAATCCTCTGAAATGAGCAACTTGCCAAAGAAGGATAATAATGGTGACTGAAACAAACAGGGCAATTGTAACAGGTATGGCGATACCATAGAACCAGTTAACCGGAGGGGAAAAGAGGTTAAATAAAAACAGCATAATGAGCACTGTGACAAGAAGCCCCGGAACAATTAAAAAATATTTTTTGAATGCTAACAATATCAATGTGAGACAAATCCATGATGCCAGGATTGAAGTGTCAGCATAAAGTGACCATGTAAGTTTTTTATGAATAACAAGATCAACTATTGTACAGACTACTATCCCCGAGAAAGTTATTATACCAGACAATTCCCATATGTGTCTCCTGGTTTCTTTTTTATGTAAAAGAATAATGTCAGAAGGGTAATGTTCTGACTTATCAATGATTTCAGTGATATTTTCTTTTCCTACGACAAATCCGCAAAGAGGGCAGGAAATTAAATCCTCTTGCAATTCAACTCCGCAGTTGATGCAATAACTCATGATTCGAATATTTAATTGTTATTCAGTACTTTAACAGGTATCCCTGATTCAGTAAGATATTTTAAAAAGTGCATTTCAAAACTGGTTGATCTTGAAATATTACCAAAATCTAATCTCAGCTGGTTTTTGAAAGTCACCATAGCGCAACTTATCTTAACATGGGTATTAGGAGGAGTTGGAACCACTTCAAAGGCGTCAATCAGATTTCCCATTTCTTCAGGCAGTTTAACCCTGCCAAGATTAGTCAGAATTCCGGAGCACTGATTCGATCCAAGCCTTTTGTAAACAGCAGATATAGCCATGGTTTTAATAAAAAGAGGAAGCAACCTCACGAACGGACTTTTTTCGTGTCCCACATTTTGCGACAAAAACCTGGTAATCTGTTTAACATCAGCTCCGGTTTGCAACTGATATTTAACAATCTTCAGTATCTCATCAAAAGAGTAGACTCCGAGTCTAAGATCAATTTCAGGAAGGACAAAGAGGGAAAAATTGCGCATGGTTTTGCTTGGAAATATTTTCCTCAGGTTTACAGGGACTTCTATTCGAAGAACCCCTCTTTTTTGTTTTTTTACTTTTTCTTTTTCTTCAAGATAAATCATTTGAAGAGTGAACAGGTAAACTGAAACCATATATTCGGTAACAGATACACCATAACTTCGTGCAACCTCAAGAAGTTTATCCAGAGTAATTTGTGAACGGATTATTTTCAAACGTGGTTTTCCATCCAGACGGAATGGCAGATGCCATGCTTTCGTAAGTTTTCCGGGAGGCGGCATTTTTCTCCTGAAAAACCTTTTATAACCGTCTTCTATCTCCTCTTCGGATATTGGGCTCTCAGGTAAAATAATCTCTTCATCGGAAGGGATATTGTTTCCATTTAGTCTGAAATAAGTATACAGGAGCGACTTCAGATATTCGAAGGCGCCACCACCATCAGTAAGGATGTGTATAAATTCAACGGATATTCTGTTTTCTTTAACCAGTATCCTGTAAAGCGGTTCATTTTTCCTTTTGGTGGCAAATGCAGTACAGGGTATTTTTTCCTCGGTCAGAATTCGTGGAATCTGGTGATTATATTCGAGATAGTACCAAAACAATCCACTCCCGAGCGATACGCTGAAGTAGGGAAAACGTCGCGAGGAAATCTCAACAGCCTCTTTGATTGCAGAAAATTTTATTGGTTTTTTCAGAAATACAGTTATCCTGAATACAGAGGTCAGCTCTCCCGACATAATCGCCGGAAACAGCTTAGCTGCATTATCAAGTTTTAACCATCCGATTTCCTTAACAGTGTCTGTATTTAACCCCTCTCCCTTCATTTAATAGTGTAAAAATACAAAAAGTTAATCAATTTCAGGGTTGGAGATAGCTCGGGCTTGATTAATTCAAATTAAAAATTCATATTTTTGTTTTTCTGTCTATGAATATTCACACTTAAATATAATAATCATGAGAAGATTGTGCTTCTTTTACCTTTTAGTCTGGCTTATTCTATCAACGTCGATTTCGGTAAATACTGCAAATGCACAAATGCCTCAGCGTAGCATCAATCAGGTTGCCGTAATCGGATGGACAGATGATTCACATTATCAGATACGGAACTTTGATTCGGATAAAAAACCTGTTATTCAGAGCGTTGATATTAAAAGCGGGAAAGGAGTTGTAATCCCTTCTATTGAATCCGAACGGGATATATTGGTAAAGGCTCTTCCTGTTGGAATCTCATTAAGTATGAATGACGTAATAAGTCCGGATAAAAGAAGCGTTGTTATCATAAAAGATAATGATCTGTTCTTTTTTACTATTGGTGATAAAGAATTGAAAAGGTTAACCACCGACAAAATCCCTGAAGTAAATACACGTTTTTCACCTGACGGGAAGAAAATAGCTTATACAAAAAACAAGGATCTGTATGTATATAATCTTACAGATAAAAAAGAAACAAGACTTACTTTTGATGCTTCAGACAAAATATATAACGGCTATTGTTCCTGGGTTTATATGGAGGAGATACTTGAGAGGTCAAGTCATTATGCTGCATTCTGGTGGTCGCCTGATGGGAATAAAATAGCATATCTGCGAACTGATGAGACTGATGTTCCGGTTTTTACATTGAACAGGTTAGATGAACCTGATGGAATTCATGGACTTATTGAAGCTACTCCATATCCTAAACCGGGAGATCCAAACCCAAAGGTGAAGATGGGGATTGCAGATATTGCAACCTCCAAAACCACATGGGTCAAAACCGATTATAACATTGACCAGTACATTGCCTGGCCATTCTGGACACCCGACAGCAAAAAACTTGCTATACAGGTAATTAATCGCGATCAGAATGTTCTGATCATCATCCTGGCCGATCCGTCGACAGGTGATTATACACAGATTTACAATGAAAACAGTAAAACATGGGTGGGATTTCATGAAGATATTTATGTGATGAAAAACGGATCAGGCTTTATAATCAGAAATTGCCAGAATGATTGGGAAAACCTCTATTATTATGCCTGGGACGGCAAACTTATTGCCCCGCTTACAAATTTCAATTTCAGGGTGACAAGTACTGACAGGGTGGATGAAGATACGAAAGTGGTTTATTTTTATGCAACAGGTACCGAATCAACCGACACTCATTCATTCAGGGTCGGCCTCGATGGTAAAAATATGCTGCAGATAACTTCAGGGGAAGGTACGCATAATGTAAGTATTTCACCAAAGGGAACTTATTTTATTGATACCTGGAACAACATTACAAGTACCGGTTCGATTATTTCATATAATAAGAGCGGGAGGAAGATAAGGGATATATATAAATTTGAGCAACCGGTATATGACCCTGCAAAAAATTCAAAGCCGGAAATGGTAAAGATCATGACATCCGACGGACTCTTCAATATGCCGGCAATTATAACTTATCCTCTTAATTTTGATCGATCAAAAAAATATGCGGTGGTTTTTACAATATATGGAGGTCCGGATTTTAAAAATGTCACCAACAGGTGGCAGGGTAATAACCCTTCATGGTATTCTCAGAATGGAATAATAACATTTACAGTCGACCACCGTGGTTCCGGCCAGTTTGGGAAAAAAGGTCTCGATTATCTCTATCTTTCTATTGGCAAATGGGAAATCCTGGATTATGAAGACGCTGTTAAGTGGTTGCGTACAAAACCTTATATTGATTCTGCACGAATAGGTATTACCGGCAGTTCTTATGGAGGTTATATAACCTGCATGGCTCTGACAAAAGGCGCTGATTACTGGACACACGGTTTCGCCGGATCGTCAGTGACTGACTGGCGTCTTTATGATGATATTTATACAGAACGATATATGGATATGCCTAAGGATAATCCAGAAGGGTATAAAGATGGTTCGGTTCTGACTTTTGTTAAAAACTACAGAGGTAAATTATACCTGACTCATGGTGATATGGACGACAATGTTCACATGCAGAATTCAATATACCTGATTTCCAGGCTCGAAGATGAGGGCAAAATATTTGAATTTATGTTATATCCCGAAGGGCGTCATGGGTAGGGAGGGGCAAAAGCCACTCATTCAAAAAATGAAGCAAATAATTTCTGGCTAAGGAATTATTTCGGAAAATAGAATTTGATAAACCTTTGTGTACCTTAGTGATGCTCTTCGTGATCCTTTGTGGTAAATAATCCTTTAACCATAAAGTAACGCAAAGGAATACACCAAGTAACACTAAGGGAAAATTAGTAATTGAACCATAACAAACTAGCCTATATGAATATTCTCCGCTATTTTTCCCTGAATATTTTTCTGTTCCTAACTATTATTGCAGGAGGCCAGAATGATCCTGTCGTTGACAAAATAATTGACCTTGGCAGAACCGATAACAAGGTCATGGAGCATATAGATTATCTTACCAACCGCTTTGGTGATCGTCTGACGGGTTCCGATGGCTTTTACAGCGCCTGTACATGGGCGGTAAATACGATGAGGTCGTGGGGTATGATGGCTGAAATGCAGGAAGCCGGTGAGATGGCTGTCGGTTTTAACAGGGGACCATGGTTTGGTAAGATGATTACCCCCAGAGAGATAGCACTGGATTTTGGTACCCCGTCATATACTTCCGGAACAAAAGGTCGTCAGAGAGGACATGTTATTCTTTCACCGGTGACAGTTGAGGAATTTCAGACAGTCAAGGATAGTATAAAAGGCGCATGGGTATTGATTGACGGAGTTAACACAGGATGGCCGCGTGATCGGGGAGGTGAATCCGAACTTACGCGGTTGATCCGGGAAGCAGGCGCCCTTGGTACTATTCAACTTTCAACCTTTCCTATCAGGTTATTATATCATAAAGTTGATTCCTGGGAAAATCTTCCGACTTTACCTGATATCAAACTTATTGATATACAATATAATGAAATAAAAGAGCTGGTATCTAAAGGAGAAAGGGTTGTACTTGAATTTGATATAAGAAACTATTTCAGACCCGGCCCGATCAAATATAATAATGTGATAGGTTGGATTCCAGGTACAGAATATCCCGATGAATATGTTATACTTGGGGGGCATCTTGACGGATTTGATGGAGCCTCCGGTGCAATCGATAATGCTTCAGGAGCCACTGTGGCAATGGAGGCAGCAAGGCTTATACTGGCTGCAGGTGGCAGGCCAAAACGTACAATAATGGTACATTTATGGGCCGGTGAGGAGTATGGCCTTCTGGGTTCAGCTGCATGGGTAAGACAAAACCCTGATAAACTTCCACGAATATCTGCTGTTTTTAATCGCGATGGTGGAACCAACTGTATTTCAGGACTAAGTGTTTCAAAAGCTATGTTAGCTGATTTTCAACAGGTTATTAAACCTGTTCTGGGTTTAAACCAAAAATATCCATTTGAACTGACGGAAAGGAGCAAACCTGTGAGAAAAGGCGGGAGAGGGGGAACAGACACCTTTTCATTTTTACAGAAAGATGTGCCAGCATTCGGCTTCAGCACAAAAGGTGAGCATCAGTATGGTCGCACATGGCATACAACCCTCGATACCTATAATGAAATAATTCCTGCCTATGAGGAATATTCATCTTTAGTAACAGCAGTAGTTGCTTATGGTATAGCAAATCTTGATCATCAGCTTTCCCGGGAGGGGAACTTTATGCCTGATGGAATCTATGCAGATTTCAATACAAGTAAAGGCAGGATCTCAGTATTGCTTGACTATAAAAAAGCGCCGATGACTGTGGCTAATTTTATCGGACTTGCTGAAGGGACTATTACGAATTCTACTTATCATTTAGGGATCCCATTTTATAAAGGATCAATTTGGCACAGGGTGGTTAAAGGACATGTAATTCAAGGCGGAGAACCGTCGACAGTGAAAGACCCGGCAAATGCAGATGTTAATTCAACAGGATATGAGATCCCAAATGAGATCAGCGATCTGAGCCATAATAGAGCGGGGATGATAGGAATGGCAAACTCAGGTCCGAATACAAATACATGCGAGTACTATATAACACTGGCTGACAGATCATATCTCGATGGTAACTATACCCTATTCGGGGAAGTGGTTGATGGCATGGATGTGGTGAATAAGATAGTTCAGGGCGATACCACAAACTCGATTACAATTGTCAGGGTAGGGCCCGAAGCTGAAAAGTTTGTTGTGAACAATGATACCTTTAAAGATCTCCTGGACAAACAATGGGGAAAAGTTAATTTTGAAAAGGAGGCTAGAAAATCACGGGAAGAAAAATTCATTGCTGATAATTATCCCGGATTGTTAGCTTCTGACGGTCTTAAATATAAAGTTCTGGTAGAGGGACGAGGTAACAAACCTTCAGATGGCTCTGTTCTCAGAGTAAAGTATATCGGGAAATTAATAACCGCCATAAGTTTCGTAAGCTCGGCTGAAGACGGTAAACCAATTCCTGGATCAAAACCTGTTGATTTTTCACATACCATGGGAAAAAATGAACTGATAAAAGGCCTGAATGAAGCCCTACAGGACATGAAAGCAGGGGAGAAGAGACTTCTCGTTGTACCACCTGATCTGGCTTATGGGATAAATTCCGGGTATTATGGAAAAGAAATTCCTGGTCAGAAGAGATTCGTAATATCACCTGGTGAAACACTAATACTTGAAGTTACTCTGATCAAGTTCAAGCCATGAATCCTCATTTTTAGTTTTATTCGGGTAGAGGATAAGCTATAGTTTATTATATTGGTAACAAATTCTGTTTTTACTTTAGGCACTCCAAACTCCAAATTTCAAACTTATGATATTAGGCATCCTTAAAGAAATGGGAAATGAAAACAGGGTAGCTATCCTTCCTCCTGAAGTTATTGTCCTTAAAAATATGGGTATTGATGTAATGGTAGAGACTAATGCAGGTGAACGGGCTTTTGCTTCGGACTCAGCTTACACAAAGGCAGGAGCCAGGTTGGCTGAACGCAAAAATGTTATTTCTGAAGCTGAAATGTTGCTTTCTATCAATCCTCCGGTTGCCGAAGATATTACCTGTTTTAAGCAAGGTCAGGTATTATGCTGTGTTCTTAATCCAGTAGTGAACAGTAACTGGCTCGAAAAAGCACGCATTCACGGTTTATCTGTTCTGGCTCTTGATCTGATTCCCAGAACTACAAGAGCCCAGTCAATGGATATACTATCATCGATGGCAACTGTTTCAGGATATAAAGCAGTACTTGAGGCTGCGTCATTATTACCAAGGTTCTTCCCGATGTTTATGTCGGCTGCCGGAACAATCAAACCTTCACATGTTCTTATTCTGGGCGCCGGTGTGGCAGGATTACAGGCCATTGCCATTGCCAGAAAACTTGGTGCGATAGTTGAAGTATTCGATGTCAGATCGGCGGTAAAAGAGGAAGTCAAAAGCCTGGGAGGAAAATTTATTGAAGTTGAAGGAGCCAAAGAAGATGTTGCTGCCGGGGGATATGCTGTGGAACAAACGGAAGAGTTCAGACGGAAGCAGCAGGATCTCATTCAGGATCGTGCAATTGCATCTGATGTTGTTATTGCCACAGCCCAGATACCCGGTAGGAAAGCGCCTGTGCTTTTGCTGAAAGAAACAGTTTATTCCATGAAGCCCGGATCTGTTATTATTGACCTTGCAGCCTCAACAGGGGGCAACTGCGAATTAACCGAGAATGGCAAAAACATAGTAATAAATGGAGTTCATATTATCGGAAAATCCGATTATCCATCTGATATGCCTTCTGATGCAAGTAAAATGTTCGGGTGTAATATAATTAACCTTTTAAAGATAATGGTTGATAAGGATGCTAAACTCAGTCTGAATTTAAAGGATGACATCATATGGGGAACAACTGCCGTACATGATAAAGAGTATATCAGTCAAAGTGTTAAACAGCTTCTAAATTTAAAATAAATCATATTATGGGAAATATTCTCGGATTCTTTTTATTACACAGAGAGGCAATTTTCATTGTGATCCTGTCAATATTCCTCGGTATTGAAGTTATCAGCCATGTTCCTGCGATTCTCCATACTCCGCTAATGTCAGGTGCAAATGCAATTCATGGAGTGGTAATTATTGGCGCAATAATTGTGCTGGGGCATGCTGAGACCACCGGGTCCATGATACTTGGTTTTCTGGCTGTGGTACTCGGCACACTTAATGTCGTCGGTGGTTTTGTAGTCACGGACAGGATGCTGGAAATGTTTAAAAAGAAGAAGTAGTAACCTGAGTAAAAAAAGATACTTATGGACCAGCTATCTCAATTTAATTCAGGGATCTCAATCTTGGAGATGTCTTATATAATTGCCTCAATACTTTTCATTTTAGGATTAAAAATGTTAAGTCATCCCCTTACAGCCCGACGAGGTAATACACTGGCAGCTATTGGGATGGGCCTGGCTGTAATTGCAACAATTCTCTTTCATCATAAAGATGGCAAACCGATTGGAAATGTCGGATTTATTCTTTTTGCGATAGGAATTGGAAGTATTATAGGATGGGTTATTGCAAAACGGGTCAAAATGACTGCCATGCCTCAGCTTGTATCATTTTTTAATGGTATGGGTGGTGCGGCTGCAGCCCTTATCTCGATGATGGAATTTCAACACGTAAGTCCTGAATTAATAGCCAAAAGCGGAATGGCAAACGGGCATGTGCTGGCTATTCTTCTTGGATTGATGATCGGAACTATATCCTGGGCGGGCAGTATGATCGCATTTGGGAAGCTTGATGGAAGGATCGGGGATTTGCGTATAAAAGCAATGAAGTATGTGAATCTGACAATTCTTGCTATCCTGATCGGATTTATTGTTTATATAATGACGCGTCATGTACAGTCAAGTAGCGAGCTCACCTATCTTATATATATAATGTTTGTAATTGCAGCTATTTACGGTGTCCTGTTCGTAATGCCCATCGGCGGTGCCGACATGCCTGTTGTTATCTCACTTCTGAACTCATTCACCGGTGTGGCCGCTGCAATGGGAGGATTTCTGTATAACAATCAGATCATGCTTACAGGAGGGATACTCGTCGGATCAGCAGGGACAATTCTTACTATTCTAATGTGCAGAGCAATGAACCGTTCATTACTAAATGTCATAATAGGTGTGTTTGGAGGCGGTGGAAAAACAAATGTTGAAGCCACCGGTTCGGTTAAAGAAATATCAATATCCGATGCTGCAGTACTTCTTAGTTATTCGAAGAAAGTGGTTATTGTCCCTGGTTACGGACTTGCAGTCGCCCAGGCTCAACATATATGCCATGAATTAGATAAGCTTCTGGAAGAGAAAGGAGTAGAGGTTAAATATGCGATCCATCCTGTGGCCGGCCGTATGCCAGGACATATGAATGTATTACTTGCAGAAGCAGATGTGCCTTATGAACAGCTTATTGAGAGCGAGGAGATCAATCCTGATCTTCCTAATACAGATGTTCTTGTGGTTATAGGTGCTAATGATGTCGTGAATCCTGCTGCTGAAGATGATCCTTCAAGTCCTATTTACGGTATGCCGATCATTAAAGCACGCGATGCTAAAAACATAATTGTCATGAAACGGGGTATGGGTAAAGGGTATGCAGCAATCGAAAATATGTTATTCTATAACGATAAGACAAGAATGTTATTTGGCGATGCAAAAAGCACTCTGCAAAATCTTGTTAATGAGGTGAAAAGTTTATGAGCTCTTTCATGGAAAACTTGACTCTACTGAGAGGCATTATGAAAGAGAAAAGGATCGATGCCTATATAATACCATCATCCGATCCTCATCTCGGTGAATATATCCCGGATCATTGGCGCATTATAGCATGGCTTACAGGCTTTACGGGATCATCTGCAACGGTTGTCATAACAGATACATTTGCAGGATTATGGACCGACTCCAGGTATTTTATTCAGGCTGAGGTACAGCTCTCCGGCTCAGGATTTGTTCTTATGAAACCTGTTCTTTCAGAAAAGAAAGACTTCATTGGTTGGATAACTGATAATATTACATCTGGAAGCAAAATTGCACTCGATGGCAGAATCTTTTCAATTGAACAGACGAGGAGGGTTACAAAGTCATTAGAGGGCAAAAATATATTATTCGACTTTGATTGCGATCTGATTTCCGGGCTATGGACAGACAGGCCTCCAATGCCAAATTCACCTGCATTTGATCATTCTGTCAGATTCTGTGGAAAGGAACGGACAATTAAAATAGATGAAATAAGAAATCAGATGAAGCTGAAAGAAATTGATTATCACCTTCTTACTTCGCCCGATGATATAATGTGGATGCTAAATATAAGAGGAAGTGACATTAATTACAGTCCTTTGCTGATTTCCTTTGCAATTGTGGGTGAAGAACAGGTCCTGTTTTTTACAGATGAAAGTAAAATACCTTTGAAACTGGCTTCAGAATTCGATAAATTCGAAATCGTCATACTGCCTTACGAAGAAACAGCCGGTTTATTATCAACCCTGTCTCCCGATTCGACAATTCTTCTTAATCCGTCAACTACTTCTACAAGTCTTTTTAATACTATCCCTCGAGGGATGAAAATAATTGAAGAAATCACTATTCCGACCCGTTTAAAAGCTGTCAAAAACAGAGTTGAGATTGATAACATCGGGAATGTAATGGTTAAGGATGGAATAGCTCTGACTAAGTTTTTTTTCTGGTTAGAACAGAAATCAGGTTCAGAACCATTTTCAGAACTTACTCTGGGTGAAAGACTAAACAGCTTCAGATCTGAAGGCGAAAACTACCTTGGACCAAGTTTTTCTACAATAGTTGCATTTAATGAACATGGTGCGTTACCTCATTATTCCGCTACAAAAGAATCAGATATTCAAATAGGCGCCAGTGGGATTCTGCTGATCGATTCTGGAGGTCAGTACCTTGACGGGACAACAGACATAACCAGAACTATTTCTATAGGAAGACCGACTGACGTGCAGAAACGGGATTTTTCCCTGGTACTTAAAGGGATGATAAATCTTGCACTGGCAAAGTTTTCGACAGGGACGAAAGGTTTTCAGCTTGATTTGTTGGCTCGTAAAGCCTTATGGGAGAATGGCCTGAATTATGGACATGGAACAGGCCATGGCGTTGGTTTCTGTCTTAATGTCCATGAAGGCCCGCAGAATATCGGTCAGGGAGGAGGAAGAGATTCAAAAACTGTCATTGAACCGGGAATGCTGATTTCCGATGAACCCGCAATTTACAGGGAAGGAGAATATGGAATCAGAATTGAAAACCTGATACTCTGTTTTGAAGACGAAGAGACTGAATTCGGACAATTCCTGAAATTTGATACTGTTTCTCTTTGTTACATTGATAAGTCACTGATTGACATTTCTTTACTCGATCAGAAAGAAATTGGCTGGCTTAATTCTTACCATGCGGAAGTTTACGAAAAACTTAGCCCGTATCTGACCAATACTGAATTACTTTGGTTAAGAAAGAAAACAGAACCAATCAGGGAATAAATTTTGATTTTTTTGTAATTCTTCTGGTTACATAGAGTTACACAGAGGAACCACAGAGCGCCACAGAGGTTCAAATTATAAATCTCTGTGGTTCTCTGTGTCTTCTCAGCGGCTCTCTGTGTAAGTTCTTAAGGTTTCATTTTCCGGGTCTCATGATATCTTCCATCAGAACAATATCCATAACCGGAAATTCGGTAATCCGTAACCTTGCGCATCCATAAGGCACCAGAGTAATTGTTTCGACATCTCCATCAGGTTTTACAGGACCTAGAGGCGGAATGTCAGCAGAGTTATTCTTCATTGTCCACTCCGGAATTTTCATGCCCCTTGCTTTGATTATCACCGGGGCATCCTGGGTCCAGATAGTGTATTTTCCGGAATCTGATGACCAGATCATATCACCTCTGTCAGCAAAGGGATATTTGCTTACAGGATTTTCTGTCACCTTCATCCCATGCATGACATTTGTCTTATCAATAACCAATCCGTAGTTCCATGGACTACCTGGATCTATCTCCCAATCAACACTACCTTTATAACCAAAATTGTCGTAATTGATTTTGACACTCTTATATTCCTTATTAATCTGTAAAGAAAGATAAAGAGGCCCGCGCAAAAGGGCTAATGAATTATTGTATCGTTTTTCTATACGCAAATGCATAGGCAATTCTATGAATATCTGATCTCTGTTCTTCCATCTCTCCTTAATCTTAAAGATTGGGAGATTTTTGATCTTAATACTTTTGTTCTTAAATCTTATTAATACAGAATCGGCCCATCCCGGAATCCTCAGATCCATCGGAAACCTGACCGTCTTTTCAGTATTAATAGTAAGTTTAACTGATCCGTTGAATGGATAGTCAGTCTCTTCATTAATTGTCACTTCTATACCATTTCCGACTCTTGCTTTAACAGTTGAGGGTCCAAAAGTCACAAGTGCCAGCCCATTATCATTTGTCGCCATCCACATGCTCTCCACATACTTTGGCCATCCCTGGTGCATATTTGCCAGACAGCATGCGAAGTTTGGCATAAGTCCATAAATATTGGAATAATCTCCGTTAGTGGTCCAGTCTCTTTTTGCACCTGAAACAAGAACCTGATTTGCCTGCTGATCATATTGATGTGCCCACATATCAGGAGTAGTTGTTCCGGGAAGTGAATTATACGCAAGAATTTCCAGCCTGTCAGCCAGTTTGCTATTTCCAAAAATTTGGTAAAGTTCTTCCAGCGAAAACATGTACTCTACAATAGAACATAACTCAGTTCCCTGGCTTGGGCTTTTACCTGACAGATGTTCATCTCCGGAGAATCTTCCACCCGCCTGTCCGTGATTTAGGTCATATTTTTTAATACCCGAAAAGACTGCCTTTTTAAATCTCTCATCTTTTGATTGCTGATACCATAAGCCAGGATATTTTATTGCCATTGCGTTATTTACAACATGGGCTGTTAAACCGTCTGGTCCCCAGTTAAGCGGTATCTTTTTGTCTGCTACGGCTGCAGAATCCCACGGAAATTTTTCATAATATGTTGTCCAGTCTGAACTGTTTTTCTGAATCGAAGCGATTGTTTCAAGAATCCATGGTTCTCCAGTCTGCCTGTATAACCAATAACCGGTAACTGCATTTTCCATGGCACGCACTCCCCTCCATTCTTTGTCGGGCCAATCGGGTTTTGAGTCGTGAAGGTATCTGAAGTATTTTGTAAGAACATTGAGAGCACGTTTGTCTCCTGTTCCTTCATAATACTGCATCAGGACTTTGTTTGCCACAGCAAGAGGCCATCGGTCCTTGTTTTTAGCCGGTCCATACCAACCTGTATCACTGCTGCTTGCGATTATTGGTTCAATCCAGTTTTTTACTTTGCTAATCAGGCGTTCATCGTTAAGAAGATATGCCAGGGGAACCAGACCATCGAGGAAATATGGGCCTCTTTCCCAGGCTTCTCCATTACCTCCCCGCCAGGACGAATTGACCAGGTCGGGCCAGAAATCATCAAGATTTCCCGTGAGACCTGCCGCCTGATTCTCTAATTGTGACTTTAACCAGCCGGAAGGTTTGACGGTTCCTAGTGGTAATTTTATGTAAGCATTATGAAATAATGGTTCAGGATTGCTCTTGTAGTTTGTATTTATATCTTTTTTTCCGCAACCGGATATAATTAATGCTGAAATGAGGAGGCCAAAACAATAGTATTTTTTCATGTTAGTGCAATTAAAACAATAGCAACCTGGTTATAGAGTTCCTTTTATTCCGCCTTTAAAGCTCTTGCCGGATTCATAATTGCCGCCTGATAAGATTTGTAACTGATTGTAAGGAATGTTATCAGAATTGTTAGCAATGCTGCCGCCAATAACAATGGTACCTCGATCTTTGTCCTGTAGACATAATTCTCAAGCCATCTGTTCATAAAATAATATGCTACTGGAACTGCAATTACAATGCCGATAGCAACGAGAATGAGAAAGTCCTTTGAAATCAGTCCAAGTATTGTATTCTCGTTTGCTCCGAATACTTTCCTGATGCCAATTTCCTTTGTCCGTTGTTCGACCATATATGAGGCTAAGCCAAATAACCCAAGACAGGCTATAAGAATTGCCAGTACTGTAAACATTGTGAATACTAACCCGCGTTTATCATCAGCTTCAAATTGCCTGTTAAACCTTTCTGACAGATAAGTATAAACAAATGGCTGGTCCGGGAATATTTCCTTCCACTTCCTTTCGATAAAACTAAGTGTTTGTTTTGTGTCGCTTCCACTAAGTTTAATATAAATAACGTTATTCAGAGGACGATAAAGCAGCATAAGCGATTCAATTGCGTTATACATTCCGGTCTGATGATAATCTTTCATTACACCTATGACCCTGCCGTCAATAAAAGGTTTTAATTCAACTTTTTTTCCAATAGTTTCGGTCCAGTTCATTCTTTTAGCAAATGCTTCATTAACCACTACTCCGGTAAGGGTATCAGATGGCATATCCTGCTGAAATTCACGGCCTTTAACCATTTTTATCCCTAAAGTTTCAATAAAATCATGATCGACAACCGCAAAATTTACACCTTTTTGAGACATCCCCTGATCTGTTTCCACATTGAAAATAACCTTTCCTGAACCTTCACCCACAGCTGTGTTTGTCGAGGTCACATATTTAACGTTCTGGTTTTCAAGAAGACTCTGTTTGAGAACAGGATATTTCCTGACCATTGGTCCATTGAGCTGGAGCCCTACAACATTCTTCTGATCAAATCCCTGATCTGTAGTCTTCATATAATTTAACTGCCTGAATACTACCAGGGTACATATAATCATAATTACTGAAACTGTAAACTGTATCACTACAAGTATTTTACGAAACAGACTACCTGCAGATCCCTGCGTAACCTCGCCTTTAAGTACTGTAACGGGGCTGAAACGAGAAAGGAAAAAAGCAGGGTAACTCCCTCCGAGAATACCAACAATTAATATTATTGCCAGCAAGCTCAATAATACAACAGGACTATAAATAACATGGATATTAAATGCTTTTCCTGCCAGAAGGTTGAACTTTGGTAAAAGGACAATTATTAAAACAATACTGATTAAAAGGGAAATGAGAGTAAAGACCATTGATTCAGATAAAAACTGCAGGATGAGAGGTCCGCGACGGGATCCGACAACCTTTCTGAGACCCACTTCACGCGCACGACGGGTTGAACGGGCTGTGGCGAGGTTCATATAATTCATTGATGCTATAAGAACCAGGAAAATGGCAACTATGGCAAAAATATAGACATACGTAATACTTCCGGTTGGTTCCGGTTCACTTGCATTTGTCGAATATAGATGGATTCTTGTAAGTGGTTCAAGATGATATTTAATAGATATCTTCAAAGGTCCGAATATTGTCTTCATATATGCATCATACATTCCCTGCATCTTTGTCTCAAATGCCTTAACATCGAACTTCTCAGGAAATAACAGATATGTAAAGACTCCGAAATTGCCCCAGTTCCCAAGTTGTTTAGGTAAATTATTTCTTGCAGCTACGGCATCAAACCGGAAATGAGAGTTAGTGGGAACATCCTGAATAACTCCGGTAACTTCATATGTGTCGGTTCCGGTTGTCAGCGTTTTTCCGATAGGATCAGACTTTCCAAAGTACTTGTTGGCAATCTTTTCAGTGAGAATGATTTTTTTCGGTGCAAGGAGTGCAGACTTAATTTCACCTTTTATTACCTTATAGGTGAATATATCAAACAGAGTTGAATCAACATAAAAGAAGTTCTCCTCGTTGAATTCTTTGTCTTCAAACTTGTAAAGAGCACGCGGCATGTTTATGAACCTTACAGATGACTGAACTTCAGGATAATCATGAACTACCTGAGGTCCAAATGGTATCTGTGCAACTATCCATGTGAACTGGTCATCCGGTTCTTTTATAGTGGAAGATACACGGTAAATCCTGTCGGCTTTTTCATGGTAGCGATCATAGCTCACTTCATCTGCCACATAGATTATAAGAAACAATGCACTGGTAATTCCCAGAGTCAGTCCGAGAATGTTAAGAATGCTATAGCCTAAATGTTTGACTATATGTCTGATAGCTGTTTTTATAAGGTTTTTTAACATCGGGAGGTTTTATAATGTATAGACAATATGATAAAATTATAATAAAAAGTTTGTGGTACCTATATTAAAAGCGCCCTTAACAGAAGATTAACATATTTCATTCCTTAGAGACTGGTCTTAGACATGTCTCAGCAACTATTTATCTTCCGTCACTTTAACCACATCAAACCATGCAATCCCCTGTCCTGGCATCTTCAATATGAGGTTTGTTTTAAACCGGCCCAGAGTATCATTTGGAATTGTAACAAATGTTACATATTCTCTCCACCGACTATCAGGAACAAATCTGGCCCGTCCAAATTCACCTAATAGAACTTCTACATATTGAGGCATCTCTTTTTTCTCATATAGACGGGTATTTTTTTGTTTTGTTACATCGAAAAATCTTTGTTCAGGATCTGATTTTGCCCAGATAGAAATTGTATATGCCCTACCAGCTCTGACGTAAAATGGAAAAAACCTGATAGCCAGGCCCTTATCCTCAACAGGTGTGTTTATTCTCAGAGAATGATTACCTTCAACAAATTCTCTTGTATCAATAAAATAAGTTGCTCCTCTGTCTCCACCCGGCCGTGCATAGCATGCTGAAGGCAGCCCTGGAGCGGAGAGATCTTCAAACCCGGAGTCTTTAATAAGGTTGGTATTTGAGACCTCTGAGACATGCTTTTCAGGTTTAATATTAACAAGATATACCTGTGAACCAAACGGTCCAAGTTGATCAGTGATTATTCCGCCTCTAACTGGAACAAAACGGTTTTCAAACAGCACTCTTGCTTTTCCGTTATTAAATCCGGTCACCCTGAAGGAGGTACTGACCGGTTCATTGACCCGGTTAACCGCCATTATTATCAGTTGACCATTATGAATCCGTGAGGATACCAGTACATTCTTTGAGTATGACACTACTGGTAAGGGCTCTTCATCAGAAAGAAGCCATGGTGTCAGCTCAGCAACCTCAATAGCCATTCTCCCGCACTCACTCCA
>PLMC01000005.1 GCA_003141495.1 Bacteroidales bacterium | reverse complement strand
CTGTCGGATTCGACTTATATGAGGGCGCTCTCCAGCGAAACTCTTACGGAAACTATCTCTTTTGGTGGAAAGGGTGTCAACAAATCCGTTCTGATGCCTGCTTACCAGAACACACTTAGCAAAACGCAAATTTCAAATGTTATTATATATATTGAATCTTTTACCCAAACCAAATCAAATTACTAAGACCAATGGAAATGCTTCACAAGCGAATTCCATTTTTTCGGGGAAATTACATCAATTGTATTTTACCAGAATTTTATATGAGAAAAAAAGAAGAAACAGAAAAAATCTGTTTCTTCTTTTTCTGTACCCGGAGCCGGGATCGAACCGGCACAGCATTGCTGCCACTGGTGTTTGAGACCAGCGCGTCTACCAATTCCGCCATCCGGGCAACTTAATTGGACTGCGAAAATATAAAAAACTTTTGTCTTTTTACTTTTGTCTTTTGTCTTTTTTTCTCCCATTCTCCCTCTCTCCCCATCACCCCTTCAATTTTAAAATTATCTCCCTGATTGCCAATTCTATTCCCTCAGCATCAAACCCACACTCCCTGTAAAGTTCTTCCTGTGTACCATGCTCAACAAAACAGTCGGGTATACCCAATCGTCTCACTTCAGAGTTGTAACCATTATCGCTCATAAATTCAACGACAGCGCTTCCGAATCCCCCTTTAAGCACTCCGTCCTCAACTGTAATTATATGTCTGAACTTCTTAAAAACGGAATGTAGAACTCCTGTATCAAGGGGAGCGACAAACCTCATGTCAAAATGGGCAATTGATATGTTTTCTTTTGCCAGATTACTTATAACTGAAGCAACAGCTATCCCCGGATGACCTATTGATAAAATCGCAATATCATTACCTTCACTCAGCTTACGTGCTTTCCCTATTTCAATTTCAAGGAATGGTTTTTTCCAATCGGTATATATTCCCCGTCCCCGCGGATAACGGATTGAAAAAGGAAAACTGTTTTTATCAAGCTGAGCCGTATACATCAGATTCCTCAGTTCAATCTCATCCATGGGGGCAGAGACTACCATATTCGGAATACAACGCAGAACTGCCATATCGAAAAACCCATGATGTGTGGCACCATCGGCACCTACAAGACCACCTCTGTCAATACAAAACACAACATGCAGTTTCTGAAGGGCAACATCATGAATTATCTGGTCGTAGGCTCTCTGAATAAATGTTGAGTAGATATTGCAGAAGGGGATCATTCCCTGCGAGGCAAGCCCGGCAGAAAAGGTTACTGCGTGCTGTTCTGCAATACCGACATCGAAGGTTCTTTCAGGCATCTCTTTCATCATGATGTTCAGAGAGCTGCCTGTTGGCATAGCAGGGGTAATACCGGTAATTTTATTGTTAAGTTCCGCAAGCTCCAGAATTGTATTTCCAAATACTGCCTGGAAGGTAAGCGGGGCATCCTCAACTGAAGTATTGATTATTTCGCCTGTTTTTTTGTTGAACATACCCGGTGCATGAAATGCCGTCTGGTCTTCTTCAGCCTTTTTGAAGCCCTTCCCTTTAACCGTCAGGCAATGAAGTAGTTTTGGTCCGGGGATTCTCTTCAGATCTTCGAGGACTCTTGTAAGATGGAGGACATCATGACCATCTATCGGACCAAAATATCTGAAATTCAGCCCTTCAAAAAGGTTGCTCCTGTCGAGTATCGTACTTTTAGCTCCCGCTTCAATCTGTGCAGCCAGTGTCCGGGCATTTGGTCCAAGTTTCCCGAATACTCCCAGGACTTTCCATACCCGGTCTTTAAACCTGTTATATGTTTTACTGGTGGTAATATCAAGGAGATACTCCTTCAAAGCGCCTACATTAGCATCGATAGCTATATTATTATCGTTAAGAATCACAAGTATATCTGACTTGCCAATACCTGCATTATTTAGACCTTCGAAAGCCTGTCCTGCTGTCATTGCGCCATCGCCGATTATGGCAACAACATGCCGGTTCTCTCCCTTGGCACTGGCCGCAACTGCCATACCAAGAGCTGCCGATATTGATGTTGAGGAGTGACCGGTTCCAAATGCATCGTACTCACTCTCAGCCATTTTTGGGAAACCGCTTATCCCTTTATATTTTCTGTTAGTTGAGAATTTTTCACGTCGTCCTGTAAGAATTTTATGCGCATAAGCCTGATGTCCGACATCCCAGATAATTTTATCGTATGGGGTATTAAAAACATAGTGAAGTGCCACGGTTAACTCAACAACGCCCAGGCTTGATCCGAAATGGCCAGGGTTATTACACACAACATCAATAATGAACTGCCTGAGTTCTGAACTCACCTGTATAAGGTCTTCCGGATCAAGTTTCCTGAGATCTTCAGGAGTATATATTTTAGAGAGTAAGTTCTCTTCTCTGTCCATTAAGAGATGGTTAAAAGAAATAACCGACAAATATAGCAATTATTATTCCTGAGTGTTTGCTGAAGCATCCCCCGGATTTTCTTATTTTTGTTTCTGAATCCGATGGGAGAGATACAATTTTCATGAGGAGCGGATATTATAAATAAAATCAGACTGAAGTTATGAAAAGATCAATTTTTTACATCCTGGGCTTTATTGCTTTAGTAATTTTTTCAATATCATGCGTTTCTGCAAAGAAGTTCAGCAGCTTGCAGGATACCAGCAAACATTTCATGAATGAGAGAGATGCTTTCAAAACCGACAACATCGGACTTGAGATGCAAAACAAAGAACTTAAGGCCAGGCTGGCAAAGCTTCAAAAAGAAGCTGATACCGTTCAGAAGGAGATCGCTTCTGCACAGAATGAACGCGACAAGGCTGTAGATGAATATAATAAAATGTCCACCAAGTATACCGAATTACAGAATGCACAGGAAGATCTGATCAAAGGGAATGTTAAGGAGACTCAAAAATTACTTGCAGAGCTTCAGACAGCCCAGGCAAACCTTCAGAAAAAAGAAGATCTTCTTCGTCAGCTCTCGCAGAACCTCGATACAAAGAAAGCCTCGCTCGATGAACTTACCTTTGAGTTAGAAAAAAAGAATGCACGGCTGGCAGAACTTGAAAAAATACTCGATGCTCAGAAAAAGATAGTACAGGATCTGAAGAGCAAAGTATCTGAAGCTCTCCTCGGATTTGAAAATAACGGACTTACAGTGACTATGAAGAATGGCAAAGTATATGTTTCCCTTGATGAAAAGCTCCTTTTCAAATCAGCGAGCTGGGATATTGATGCAAATGGGAAAAATGCATTGAAAAAACTTGCAGGTGTATTGGAAAAAAATCCGGATATTCAGATTATGATCGAAGGACACACTGATAACGTTCCCTATAACCCAGGTAACAGCCAGTTAAAGGACAACTGGGATCTGAGCGTAAAGCGGTCAACCACAGTTATCAGAGTTCTGCTCGAAGGATCAAATATTGATGCAAAACGTTTAACTGCAGCAGGGAGAAGCCAGTATTCTCCTGTTGATGAGCACAATACTAATGAAGCCCGTCAGAAGAACAGAAGAACAGAGATTATTCTGACCCCTGATCTTACAGAGCTTTATAATCTGATTAATAAATACTAATACTTTTCTCTGTGAGCCTCTGTGCTTCTCTGTGCAACTCTCCCGCCGAAGCGGGACAAGTTGTGTAAGTTCTTATTTTTTAGTTACACAGAGGGCCACAGAGGATATCACAGAGGTCCGCAGAGATTTATTTAGAGAATTCCTGCAGCTTAACATTCATATTCTTAAGAGCCGAAAGAAGATTATCTTCAGGCCTGAGAAAATCCTGGTTTCCCCAGAATAAGGGATCATAGTTCATAATGGTCTTTGAAAATATTGAATGAATAGGAGCAAGTTCTTCCCGCTCAAACCGAGTAACGTTGTCTAATTGGGTTTCTGTGATCGCCAATTCAAAAAATACCTTGAATTGTGTATTAAAAAGCCTCTTCTTATGGTTTGAAGAGAAAACAAGATCGCCTCTAACATGATTTAAAAAATATCGGTTGTTCATTTTCCGGTAACTCACGGAATACTTAACCGAAATGGGCCAGGTGTCAAATCCATGTGACGAGGTAGAAATAAATGAATCTTTCATCTTATGGATTTGCTTTGGATTGATTTCGAATTCAGCATTCAGAATACCATAATCAATCGTATTGATATATATGGTGCCTTTAAATAATGGCAGTTCAACATTTTCACGCTGCTCAAACTCGATGGCGTAGGCGGTCTCATCATCATAGGTAACAATATCTGTCAACCTGTAGGTGTAATCAGTCGAACTCTCGCTTTTAATGAAATCAAAGAGGTTTTTTGCCCCGTCAAGCTCAAGACAGGTGCTCAGACCTGCTTTGAGTCTTATTGCAAGAGTGTCGGTACGGTCAGTGTTTTCAATTTTCCTGCTTTTATAAACTTTAATCTGATCGCCCAAAAGAGTTCCTGAGTATGCACTTTTATAAATCTTCAATATTGCTTCGGAATAGGTCTGAAGTTCAGTCTTTTTCAGAACACCTTCCCTGTAGAAAGCTGTCATTAATACAGGTGTATTTCCAAAGTTATGAGGAATAGCCTTAAACGTCCGTGAAATGATATCCTGAGGATTATGATTTTTGATAATTATCTCAGTAATGGAGATGAATTCTCTTTTCATTGAAATTGTCAGGTTGTTTCCTAAGACATTTTTAACAGGAATTTCTCTTACGAGATATCCGAGATATGAGACGGAAAGTGTATCGTTAAAGAGATCAGATGTTATTTTCAGTCCAAAATCACCGTTATTATTGGCAACGGTTCCCTTCCCTTTGTTCTTTAATGAGATNNATGCGAAATAATGATGTACTTATCAATTACCGTGAAACCCAGGGAATCATTTTTGAGGATGCTATCAAGAATAATATTCAGTTTTGTAGCCCTGAAAGTCATCACTGTTTTTTTCTCCTGGTCAACCAGCCGGCTGTCGTAGGTAAAGTAGTAGCCTGTTTGCCGGGTAATAAGATCAAGGGCATTGCCTGTTTTGACAGACCCTGCCCTGAAGGTGAATATAGAATCAAGAATGCTCTTCTGGCATTCCGATCTTTGCTGAAGTATCAGAAGATTGAATAGTGCAATGGCCAGAAACTTTATAAAAATATTGCCATTGGAAGATGACATTTTTCAGTGATGAGTCATTTTTTTGAAAGATGATAAACATTTCCATCTTTTGTATAACCCAGGTTAAAGCTACGACAAATTAAATTAATTATTGTTTCCTCATCTGTGTTAACAATTGGGGAACGCCACGGGTTATCCAGAATAAGAGAATCATCTGCAACAATATCCATATTATATACTCTCTTAAGATCGCTGAATACAACGCTTAGTTTTTGTCCACTGTAAACAAGGTCCCCGGTCTTCCACGCCAGGTAGTTTGGATTATTGTTTAAGGTTTTAACTGCTGCTCTTAAGCTGACCGTTCCAACATAACCCGGATCGAGTTGAAGGGTCTGTGATCCCGAATTATCAGAAACCAGAACTTTTCCTGTTTTGACAAAGACCTCAACAGCAGATTCCCTGTTATTTGTAATTACATTGAAGGATGTTCCTAAGACTTTTACTTTGGCATTGCCGGCATCTATAATAAATGGTTTTGATTTATCCGGAGATATTTCGAAGAAGGCTTCTCCGGCAAGTTTTACATCCCTTCCGTGTTTGCCAAAATTTTTCCGGTAGCTGAGTTCGGAATTCCTGTTAAGATAGATCTTACTTCCATCGGGAAGTGAAACCTGAATATTTTTTTCATAATTTCCTGCTATAACAGTGATTTTTTTACTTAAAAATCCCGGGTTATTCATATAAATTACAGCAGTTCCAAGACTTAACAAAACAAGAGCAACAGCAGCAATTCTCAATACTGTAGTTCTCATGAAGTGTATCCTGCCAGGGCTTTCACTTATTTTAAGACCATTTTCAATTAACCTTGAATGAACATTATTCCAGGCTTTCTCAACATCTATTTTCTCCTGACTATTCATATTCTTTAAATCTTTCCACTTTTTACCTGAGTTATTTGTATCTCCGGCCATAAACTGACCTAGGAGATCTGTTTGTTCCCCTTTTTCACCTGAAAGGATGGAGGCAAGTTCCTCCCACTCCTTATCTGTGAATGTCCCTGTCTTTTTCATCTCTTTCATTATTGTGTTAATTCCTTTCTGAATTCTTTTAATGCCCTGCCCATATTTGCCTCTACTGTTTTTATTGAGACTGATAATTTATCAGCGATCTCGGAATATTTAAGTCCCTCAAATCTGCTCATGGTAAATATCTTGCCGCATCTTTCCGGAAGTCTTTCCAGTATACTTGCTATTTTTTCCTGCAGCTCTTTGTAATTAAGAATATCTGATGGGCTCTCCTGACTTTCTGATTGGCTGTATGACATCTCTTCAGCATGTCGTTCGATAACCCTGTTATGTTCAATATAGTGCAGGCATTTGTTATGAACTGACCGGAAGAGATAACCATTCAAAGAACTTTCAATATTTAATTTTTCCTTATCCTGCCAGAGTCTGAAAAACAGATCCTGAACTATTTCCTCAGCAGTGTCGTGATCTTTTATCAGAGTCTTAGCGTATCTGACCAGGGAAACATAGGAGGATCGGAAAAGCGACTCAAACTGTCCTATATCGCCATTTCTGATCCTCCACGTAATGTCAGTATCCCTGAGCATAGATCTGATTTTATTTGTTTTCTTCTCTGTCGCTGAATTTAAGCTTTCTGCTAAGTCTGCGTATTGCTGATTCAATGCTCTGGTCGGGTTCAATCACATTATAATCTCCCCAGAATTCCTTATCAGTAAATGCACCTACTTTATCTGAAAACACATCTGTGTATTTTAACTTATCTTTTCCTGCAAATTTAATAACTTCCTGGTCAGTACGATCTGTTACGGCTATTTCTGACATGGTGGTATAATAAGTATTGAAGAGTCTCTTTTTCCAGTCAACTTTAAATTTGACTTCAGCCCTTGAGTATTCAAAATGCCATTTGCCTCCCTGTTCACGATATTTGGTTCTGTATGTTGCAATTACCGGTGTTACTTTCATCCCCAGAGGTTTCTTCCTGATAAAGATTGATTGAGCTGCCTCTTTGTTTGAAAGATTGAATCCAAATTCTGCTTCAGTTATCGCATATGAGTCCATTTCAATGTAAAGGCTACCCATGAATAGCGGTGTTTCTACCGAAGGTTTTTGAATGAAGTCAATAACATAGTGGGGTTTATTATCTATTTCTATGACACCTGTCAGCCTGTAATTGTAGTTTTTCATTGCATCTCTGGTAAGAACTGTTTCCGAGTTTTTAACAAGATCAAGTTCCAAAGCGGTTACTGGCCCGCCCTGAAGCTTAAACAAGACTGTATCCATTTTTTGGACATCGGAACCTTTCCTTCCTTTATAAATCCTTGCACCATCAAAACGCATATCATTGTTATAGGGCGCTTTGAAGATCTCAACTGCGGCTTCTCCGATTGATACATACGTACGGTTCTTTCTGATAGTTTCCCTGTAGAAAGCTGTCATCAGGTTCGGAACCGATTCATAATTCTTACTAACGTTACCAATAGCTTTCTCTACTATACTTGCGGGATCAATAGGTTTTACAATAACCTCTTTAATTGGAATAGGAGCAGTTTCAAGAGCAATAACATTTTTGGATCCATTTTCCTTAAGATCACTTATTGGTATGCTCTTATTTTTATATCCCAAAAAGGATATCTCAAGAGTTTTTGAGGTCATAAGGTCACCGATTTTAAGTGTGAATTCTCCATCGATGTTAGTTACGATTGCAACATTTGATTCCTTAACGGCAACAGTTGCAAATACCAGAGGAGCTCTGGATTCTGCGTCAACAACCTTACCTTTTATTGTTACAAGATTCTGCTGGTCACTTTTCTTCTTCCCTGAAAAATTTCCGGCAGACGCATTCTGGACCATAAAGGCAAGCAGAAGGACCAGTGCAATTAGCGAAGTGTGTTTAAAAGTTTTCATGGCGTAATTTATTAAGTTTAAAATTTGAGTACTTTAAGTTTCGAATACTGTATTCTTTCCATTTCAGCACTATGACCCTCGAGCTGTTCATATACCCTATTATTATTGTGATAATTATTTTTATATCTTACTTCCCTATTTATATAATTCATGATTGAAAGTCTTGTCAGACCTGTTAACCTTTTTAAGGCGGGATATTCATATCTTAAAGGTTCATTTACAGGTATCCCGGATATTAATGGCATGCCTCTGTCCATTAGCACGGAACTGACGAATAACTGTAATCTTCATTGTCCTCAATGTCCGTCAGGATCAGGCTTGATGGGAAGAGAACGAGGTTTTATGGATCTTGAGCTTTTTAAGAAGATTATGAAGGAGCTCAGTCCTTACCTTTATAATGTAAATCTTTTTTTTCAGGGTGAACCAATGTTGCATCCGTTATTTTTCTCATTTCTTGACAATTGCCTGATACCACACAGTGTTGTTTCAACGAATGGTCATTTTCTGTCACAGGAAAGTTCGGAACAGATTGTGAGAACGGGATTAAGTAAGTTGATAATATCTCTTGACGGCATGGATCAGGAAACCTATTCAGCTTACAGNNTGCAAAGAAAATAAGCAATTCATCCCTGAAAATTGAGATACAATTTCTGGTGAACAGATTTAATGAGCATCAGATACCACTGGTAAGGCGATTAGCTAAAAGCGTTAATGCATCGTTAAGTTTGAAGTCAATGCAGATCATAGATAAAAAAGATATCGTAGCATGGTTGCCATCGGCCAGGAGATTCAGAAGATATAAAATTAGGGAAGGGGAATTTGCAATAAAAAACTCCTTATCTGACAGATGTGCACGATTGTGGTTTAATCCTGTAATTACATGGGATGGGAAAGTTGTTCCCTGCTGTTTTGATAAAGATGCTGAATATGTGATGGGGGATCTTAACCGCGATTCGTTCAGAGATATCTGGAATGGAACCAGATACAGAGTCTTCAGAAAAAGTATTTTATCGGGTCGACATATGGTAGAAATGTGCAGAAATTGTACTTCGGGGCTGAGAGGGGTCAGATACTAAGACCTATACAGTCATTACATCCTTTTCCTTTGCTGCCATCACTTTGTCAATTTTTGTGTTAAAGGAGTGGGTCATCTCCTGTATCATATCGACAGCTTCCTTTTCGAGATCTTCCGGTAAGCCGTCTTTAAGTAATTGTTTTAATTCATCGTTTGCCCATTTCCTTGTTGTACGTACACTGATCTTAGCTGTTTCACCTTCATTCCTGACCTGTTTAACAAGCTGATGTCTTCTTTCTTCTGTAAGAGGAGGTATATTTATGCGGATAACTTCACCATTATTAACAGGTGTAAGTCCGATATTTGCTGCCATTATTGCTTTTTCTATTATCCCGAGCATATTTTTTTCCCAGGGTTGTATAAGAATTGTTTTGGGATCGGGGGTATTGATGTTAGAAACCTGGGTCAATGGAGAATTGACTCCATAATAGTCAACTATGATACCATCGAGAAGAGCAGGATTGGATCTTCCGGCCCTAAGACGGGCAAGTTCATGTTCAAGATGCTCAAGGGCTTTTTCCATTCTTTCCCTGGTCTCGTCAGTTATAAGTTCAATTTCTTCGTTCATAGGGTTCAGGTTAGAGAGTTGTACAACAAAAATAGTAAAATAGGTGGAATAGCAATAGTACTTTCAATTGCTTACCAGAGTCCCAATCATTATTCCCTCAATCAATTTAACGAGATTACCGGGTTTGTTCATATCGAAAACCACCAATGGCATGTTGTTTTCACTGCACATTGTAAAAGCGGTGGAGTCCATTACTTTAAGCCTTCTGTTAATCACTTCTTCAAAAGAGATTTTATCAAATTTTTCTGCATTAGTGTCTTTTTCCGGATCGGAAGTGTATACACCATCTACTCTTGTACCCTTAAGAAGGACACTTGCCCCGATCTCGACTGCTCTCAGGGCTGCAGCTGTATCAGTTGTAAAGAACGGATTACCTGTACCTCCGGAAAGAATGCAGACTGTATTGTTTTTCATTGCTTCCACCACTCTATCCCTGTTATAGAGTTCTCCCACAGGTTCCATCCTTATAGATGTGAATACCCTGGCTTTGGCACCCAGTCTGCCGATAGCGCTCTCAAGAGCAAGACTGTTAATTACTGTTGCCAGCATACCCATCTGATCGCCTTTTAACCGGTCATAACCTGATTCGGTTCCGGTAAGACCACGAAATATATTTCCACCCCCGATTACAATTGCCACTTCACAGCCTTTGTTCAGAACATCAATTACTTGTTTTGCATATTCATTCAAAACAGTATCACTGATTCCCTGGTTACCTGACCCTGAAAGTGACTCCCCGCTAAGTTTGAGCAGAATTCTGGAATATTTCATAGTATTTAAATGTTAATATTTAGCAAATGAAAGGAAAGAGTGCAACGAATTTAATAAAACTTATTTTAAAAAAATGTAAGAAAGTGTTTTTGATTTTATTTGTTTATATATTTTGAAAATTGTCTTCGAAGAGAGAATAATTCATGAGAAGTATTATCTTAGAAACGATTATAGTGAATCCAATAATTTAAATATACATCTATGGCAGAAAGAACAACTAAACAAAACAAAGCTCTTGTAGTTGTGATTGCTACAGTGGCAGCAACAGGAGGTTTACTATTCGGTTTCGATACAGGCGTTATATCAGGAGCAATCCCGTTTTTTCAAAAAACCTTTCGAATAGCAGATAACTGGATAGAAATAATTACCACAGCCGGGTTAGTCGGAGCGGTTATAGGTGCCATGTTTAGTGGCAGGATAGCTGACATTTTAGGACGAAAAAAAGTTATTCTGGCNNTTAATGCTGGTGTTTGCCCGCTTCTTCCTTGGAATTGCAATTGGTGTTTCATCATTCTCTGTTCCGCTGTATATTGCCGAAATTTCACCTACAAAAAGCCGTGGAACTTTAGTCTCTATGTTTCAACTACTGATCACTATTGGGATAATGGTTTCTTACTTAAGTGATTCTGCATTTGCTGTACCTGATACAGATCCCGCTTTCACATCATGCTGGCGGGAAATGTTTTATGTTGGTGTAATTCCTGCATTGATAATGTTTACAGGGATGATTTTCCTTCCTGAAACTCCCCGATGGCTGATAAGTAAAGGACATGAGGACAAATGTCGCGAAGTGCTGCAAAAGGTCGAAGAACCATCTTTAGTAGAGGAAGTTATAACAAAAATGAAATCCGATCTTGAGGCTGATAAACAGAATAAAGTAAACTGGACCCTAATATTTAAAAAATGGCTCAGGGTTCCATTGATTATAGCGATCGGAATTATGTTTGTCCAGCAGTTTACAGGTATAAATACAATTATCTATTACAGTCCAAAAATATTCCTGATGTCGGGCTTTGCAGATGCAAAAGCTGCTGTTTGGGCTTCAGTGAGTGTGGGTGTGGTGAATGTGGCATTTACAATTCTGTCCTTGTTTATGATTGACAGGCTGGGCCGCAGAAAGCTCTATTTTATCGGATTATCCGGAATGGTAGTTGCCCTGATTGCGATGGGAACATGTTTCGCACTTCAGGCAACATTGGGTGACTCGATTAAATGGGTTACAATATCGCTGGTTTGGATTTATATTGCATTCTTTGCAATCAGTCTGGGTCCGCTGGGATGGTTGATAATCTCAGAGGTGTTCCCATTAAGTGTAAGAGGTATCGGTTCAAGTATTGGTGCTCTCTCAAACTGGTTATTTAACGGTGTTGTTGCATTTACCTTCTTTAAAATTGTAAAAGGGTTAACCTTGCCAGGTACTGCAATTACTCTTAAAGGAGAGGATCTTGGCAATCCGGCAGGTGCTTTCTTTTTATATGCACTCGTTGGTATTCTTGGAATAATCTGGGGATATTTCTTTATCCCTGAAACCAAAAATGTTACCCTCGAGAAAATCGAAGAACACTGGAGGGAAGGCAAGCTTCCACGAGATTTAAAACAATAAAAAAGTGGCGCCCTGAAGCGCCACCAGATATTGAAATATGAACCTACGTATTACAAGTTAAGTGTAAAGCGTTTAAATTCTGTTACTGTCAGGTCTTTACTTACAGACTGAAGATATTGTCTGATTGTTATTTTGTTGTTTTTCACAAAATCCTGATTAAGCAGCGTACTTTCTTTAAAAAATTTAGAGAGTTTCCCCTGTGCAATTTTCTCAAGCATCTCTTCTGGTTTACCATCACGTTTAGCCTGTTCTTTGCCAATTTCAATTTCCTGGGCAATTACAGATTCCGGAACCAGGTCCTTGTCAATTGCCACCGGGTTCATTGCAGCAATCTGCATGGCAATATCTTTGTAAACCTGAACATCAATACCTGATTTTGTGAAACCAACCAGAGTCGCAAGTCTGTTACCCGGGTGAATATATGCCTGAACATGAGCTGCATCTATTTTTTCAAAATAAGAAAGATCAAGCTTCTCACCAATAATTCCAATATATTCAATAACCTTGTCACCAACTTTACCACCATCCATCTGAAGTGATTTGAGTCCGTCAAGATTTGCCGGTTTCTTAATTACTGCAAGGTCAAGTATTTTGTTTGCCAGAGCCAGGAAGTCAGCATTCTTTGCAACAAAATCAGTTTCGCTGTTAAGAACTATCATNNGCCCGTTTGTTGGCAACAGCCTGTCCTTTCTTACGAATTATTTCAATTGCTTTATCGAAGTTGCCATCTGATTCTTCGAGAGCTTTTTTACAGTCCATCATTCCTGCAAGAGTAACTCTTCTTAATTTGGCAACATCAGCAGCATTTATAGCAGCCATAGTAATATCTTTATAAATAATAAATTTTGTTTTTATACTTCTTCCTCAGTCTCATCAGTTACCTTAACGATTTCTTCATCTGATTCGACAGTAATATCGTCATCAACTTCAACTTCGACCTCTTCCTCCTCTTCTTCTTCAACTATTGCTTCGATAATAGCTGCAGGGAGGTCCTTGTTTTCAAGTTCTCTCCGCATTACTTTTTTGTCTTTCAGCTGAGGTTCTTTGTCTTTTTCAATTTTTCTTTCATTAAGACCTTCTTCAATTGCCTGGCAAAGAATTCCGATTATTAAAGAGATTGACTTTGAAGCATCGTCATTTGCCGGAATCGGGAATTCGATATCGGAAGGGTCCGAATTGGTATCAACCATTGCAAAAACAGGAATTCCAAGCCTTTTTGCTTCTCTGACAGCAATATGTTCTTTGGTAACATCAACGACAAAAAGTGCCGACGGAAGTCTGGTAAGATCTATAATACTTCCGAGTGTTTTTTCAAGCTTGGCTCTCTGCCTTGTAACCTGTAATCTCTCGCGTTTTGAAAGGTTCAGAAAAGTTCCGTCTGTAGCCATCTTGTCGATGGATGACATTTTTTTAACAGCTTTACGGATAGTAGGGAAATTTGTAAGCATACCACCAGGCCAACGTTCTGTTACATAAGGCATATTAACAGCCTTGACTTTTTCAGCAACAATCTCTTTTGCCTGTTTCTTTGTAGCTACAAACAGCACTTTTTTACCCGATTTGGCAATGTGTTTCATTGCTGAAGCGGCTTCATCAATTTTTACTACTGTTTTTTCAAGGTCAATAATGTGAATACCGTTACGCTCCATGAAAATATAAGGAGCCATTGCCGGATTCCATTTTCTTTTAAGGTGTCCGAAATGTACCCCTGCATCAAGTAATTCTTTGAAATTTGTTCTTGGCATTTTCTGTTTTTTTAAGTTTACATTCTTTCAATCAATTGCAAAGTAGTCCCGCCTTGCGGGAGTCTTTACAATTTAGATACTAAACTTGCATCTATAATGACTGTCTTTTTATTCTAACGTTTACTGAACTGGAATCTCCTGCGGGCTTTTGGCTGACCTGGTTTTTTCCTTTCAACTTCACGCGGATCGCGTGTCACAAATCCTTCAGCTTTAAGCTTGGATTTGCATTCAGCATCAATCATGATCAAAGCTCTTGTTATTCCAAGTCGGAGAGCTTCAGCCTGTCCTTTTACTCCACCACCATCGAGATTGACATTGATATCATACTTGTCGGTAGCATTTAATAGAACAAGTGGCTGAGTCACAACATACTGAAGTGTTTCAGCACCAAAATATTCTTTATAATCCCTGCCATTAACAGTAATTTTACCTTTGCCATCGCTTAAATATATGCGTGCTACTGCTGCTTTCCTTCTTCCAAGAGCATTGATTGGTTCCATATCTGTTGCTTAATATTTTTTAAAGTTCAATTTTTTTAGGTTTCT
>PLMC01000098.1 GCA_003141495.1 Bacteroidales bacterium | reverse complement strand
AATCTGTCACTGTAAATACGATCTTTTTCCTGATTCCAGAACAATAATTCAGTTTCAAGCTTATCATTATTCTCATTAATCACAACAACACTGTCTCTGAGTTCCCAAAGATTATTATTGGTACACTTCGCGTATTTTGCCGTCACTATTACAGAATCATTCTGTTTATTAAAAAGAACCACCTTCATTCCGGACTTGAATTCAATATACGGAGGATCAACTTTATCGTATTTCTCTACGAGTGGTGTTGTCATAATAAGTTGTATTCGTCCGGAGTCAGACATAACGGTTTTGACTTGCTTCCCTGTAAGCGAAGGAAGTGTCAGAAGATCTGACTTTGGGATGGGAGGTATTTTGTTTTCGCATGACGAAGCAATCATGACCAGAACTATGATTGCCGTAATCGCAGAATGGAATCTTAGATTTGATGACAGACTCTTCATAACAGGCAGCTGATACTTTTATTTATCAGATTAATTTTTAAATCCTGCAAACCCTCTATTCATATTTCCGTTTAAAGAACCAGGTATCATAGAGATTAAGGCTGACTCCTATTGTAAGAAATCCTTCAGCGTGTAGATTATTTGTGGGCGAAGCGTATTTCTTTGTATAATCAATATACAGATTCGTCTTTGAGAATGGATTTCCCAGTATTATCGGCAATGGTATACCAAATCCGATGCTCGCTCCATATTCTTTAAGTTGTTCACCGTTGATAATTAAATAATTATCACCAATATGACCACCAATACGATACTCTATTCTGCTTAAGTAGCTATAATTTGAATATTTATCAGGTATAAATTCAGCGCCGAAGCGAAGTTCTCTTGTATCAGCAGCATAGCCGGAAGAACCAGGAATTTTTGAGGTTGACCACTTTGTTGTAACGTAATCTAATCCGGCGGTAAATTTATTTTTCTTTCCGAATGCAATGCCAAACCTGTAAGTTGCCGGAATAAAAGTTTTAGTAGTGTTATTGGGGACATATGAAATAGTATCTGTTACATTGTATGCCGTGTACTTCAAAGAGAGCTGGCTATATTTTGTATTATAATTATTGCCTGTGGTTATTGATGCCCCGAGATTAAGAAAGTAGTTATTTTTAAATGAGGCTGTATATTGTATCCCATAATCAAAGTTAATACCGCCTAATACCAGTTTTTCTTCATTAATATTATTAAAAACATTATAAAAGTCAGAAAATTGAATTGAATTGTCTCTTTTTATCTGGCCTGAAAGAAAAGACAAATTGGCTCCGACAGAAAAGTTTTTACTAAGCTTAATACCAGTACCAAAGAAAAATTTTGTAATTCCCCCATCACCGTTATGAGTTTCTGCGTATTCTCCGGTAGTTGGATCATATCCAGGATCGGTTGAAGTAACTGTCTGTGATATTTGATAGTAACCAGAACTTATTGGTACTATTCCTGCTGCAAAACCCCATCCTTTCGCCAGAGGGAAACCTAATATGAGATGATGAAAGTTCATATCATTAGATGAAAATTTTGAAATGCCGTCGGAAATGAAATTGCTGCCGTAATCAAGACCAAAATCAAAAACAAAGGAGATTGTATCCAGGTTGCTGTATGATGCCGGATTTGAAAAATATATCGAGCTGTTATCTCTCATGGCTGTTCCAACACTTCCCATGCCAAGGCTCCTGAATGATCCTTCCGGTTGCAAGGTACCAAGATTGAACCTTGAATAAGGGGAATCAATATTCTTCTGACCGCTGGCCGGGTAGGCGAAAGAGAACAGGGAGATGAAAGTGACAATTATTAGCTTATTTTGCATTGTATTCCAGAATATAATTTAAACCATCAATCACAATATCAGGCATATACGTGACGTGGTATTTGATTTTGTCTTTAAGAAATTCACTGTCCCCACCTGTAAGTATTATATTGAAATCTGTATGTTTATTTTTAAACGTGCGAATATACTCATTTATTTCATACACAACCCCCGTAATCACTCCGGCCATTATTGCATCAGTTGTATTCTGACCCGGGAATGTGAAATTATCAGTCGGAGAAACCAGTGGCAATTTGTCTGTGAAGTTGTTTAATGCTTTGAATCTCATTGTTAATCCCGGTGAAATATTGCCTCCCTTGTAGATATTGGCTGAAAGAAAATCAAATGTTAAGGCAGTACCGGCATCTATTATGAGATCCTCGGTGCCGCTGAATAGATTGTAAACCCCGGCTACAGCAGCTATCCGGTCAGATCCAAGTGTTTCCGGAGTATCATATTCGATTTTGAACGGAAGAATGGATTCGTGAGATAGTATATGAACGAATGGAATATTGGATAAGAAAAGCTCGTATATGAAGGGCGGTATTTCTTTTACTGTTGATATAATTGCTTTTTGTGTTTTTATTCCACTTAATTCTTTTTCAAGCTCTTCACAACTGAGTCCATTTATACGTACCTGGGATAGCTTAATCTTTCCATCAAAAACTGCCAGTTTAGTGCTTGTGTTTCCTATGTCAACTATTAGATTCATAGTGCAAAAGTAATAAAAAGTGCCTTAACTGCCTAAGATTTTACCCCCCAAGCCCCCCAAGGGGAGCAAAGAAAAAAAACGATCCAAAAGTCCCCCCTGGGGGGATTTAGGGGGTAAAAAGCTAAGGAGGTTGGGAGAACACTAAATTTAGTGGGAAATTGGGGGGTTGCTCACATGCGACGCCAGTATCTCATTCAAAACCCTTATTGCAGTTTTGACTGATTTCACCTCATTTATAGTAAGACTCAGTTTCGAGGCTTTTTGTTTCATGTTCATTTGCTTTGGTTTCCTGTTTACATAATTCATAATTGAAACAAATAATGAACTTCGGTAAAACTGCGAATCCGGATCAGAAATAAAATAAGCTATGAGTAAGTCGTTCTTTAATAGTATTTTTTCAATTCCGATTTTTATGGCAATCCATTTAATTCTTACAATATCGAGAAGCGACTGTGCTGGTTGCGGTATATTGCCAAATCTGTCAATGAGCCTTTTCTCAAAGGAACATAAGTCTTCTTCTGAATTAATTTCATTCAGCTCTTTATATAACCGTATCCTCTCTGAAATATTTGAGATATATTCATCGGGAAACATAATTTCCAAATCAGTATCAATTTGAAAATCAGATATAAGTTGTTTTTCCTGACCTGTTTTTTTGATGATTGCCACTTTTTCTTCAGATGTTGAGGATTCTTTGAATTCAGCGTCCTTTAATTCGATCATGGCTTCATTCAGTATACGCTGGTAAGTTTCAAATCCAACATCTGCAATAAATCCGCTTTGTTCTCCTCCGAGCAGGTTTCCTGATCCTCTGATATCAAGGTCTTGCATGGCAATATTAAATCCACTGCCAAGTTCAGAAAATTCTTCTATGGCTTTGAGCCTTCGTCTTGCCTCATGTGTCAGGGTACTCAATGGGGGTGCTAGAAGGTAACAAAAAGCCTTTTTATTGGAGCGCCCGACTCTACCCCTTAACTGATGAAGTTCCGACAGTCCAAAATGGTGAGCCTCGTTAATAAAAATTGTATTGGCATTGGGTATATCGAGCCCTGATTCGACAATTGTGGTAGCAAGCAATACATCGTAATCCCCCTGGATGAAATCGTACATAACATTTTCCACATGGGGACCATCCATCTTCCCATGAACAATTGCAGTTTTTACATTTGGACAAATCCTGTTGATCTGTTCCTGAATCAGCTTGATATTTTCAACCCTGTTATGAATAAAAAATACCTGTCCGTTTCTTGAAACCTCATATTCGATGCCTTCTTTTATTATCTCTTCATTAAAGCCATGTAATTCTGTAACTATAGGCATTCTGTTCGGAGGTGGCGTGTTAATTATGGAAAGGTCGCGTGCTCCCATCAGTGAAAACTGCAGGGTACGTGGAATAGGCGTTGCTGTGAGTGTCAGAGTATCCACGTTTGCTTTGATTTTCTTGAGTTTTTCTTTTACAGAGACACCAAATCTCTGTTCTTCATCAATTACCAGGAGGCCCAGATCTTTAAATTTAACATCCTGCCCTACAAGCTTATGAGTGCCTATTATAATATCTATTTTCCCTTCAGATAATTGGGAAAGAATTTTTTTCTGATCTGTTGCTTTTTTATGACGGCTGATATATTCAACATTACAGGGGAATCCCTTAAGCCGTGATGTAAATGTCTTGTAATGCTGGAGTGCAAGAATAGTTGTTGGCACAAGTACAGCAGTTTGCTTACTGTCGGAAGTGGATTTGAATGCTGCTCTGATGGCTATTTCAGTTTTGCCGAAACCAACGTCGCCGCAAACCAGCCGATCCATGGGATGAGGAGCCTCCATATCTTCCTTAACAGCCATTGAGGCAGTGAGTTGATCAGGGGTGTCTTCATAAATAAATGATGCCTCAAGCTCGCGTTGGAGGTAAGAATCAGGTGAATAAGAGTATCCCGGGGAAGCCATTCTTTTTGCGTAAAGCAGTATCAGATCTTTTGCAATATCCTTAACTCTTTTTTTAGTTTTCTGCTTAAGCTTCTGCCATGCGCCTGATCCAAGCTTGTAAATTTTAGGCTCGGAGTTATCCTTCCCTTTATATTTTGATATCCTGTAGAGAGAGTGAATACCTACATAAAGAATATCATTATCCCTGTAAACCAGCTTTATAGCCTCCTGTATCTTGCCATTAACCTCAATCTTTTCAAGTCCTCCGAATTTCCCGATTCCATGATCGATATGAACGACATAATCTCCGGGATTTAGTCCTGTAAGCTCCTTTACAGAAATGCTCTCTTTCTTTGTGAAATACCCTCTTATCCTGAATTTATGATACCTGTCAAATATCTGGTGATCAGTAAATATCGAAATCTTCAGGTCGTGATCGGTAAATCCACTGTGCAGGTTAAGCAATAGGGAATTAAAGTGAGTTTCAGGATTAATTTCCGCAAAAATATCTCTTAACCTTTCTATTTGTGATTCGCTCTCGGAGATGATGTAAGTCTCATAACCGTCGGCATTGTTCGATAGAAGCTTCCCGGTGAGCAACTCGAAATTTTTATTGAAAACCGGTTGTGGTTCAGTATGAAATTCAAAGCTGGTATCTGGTTTGAACATGCTGTTTTTCCCAAACTCCAGCATTCTGAATTGTTTACAATAATCGAGAAAGCGGTTCCCGGTCATAACAATCTCTTTCTTATCGGTTATTTGTCCCGATTCTTCTCTTTGTGAAGTCTGGAAGAAGATATTGTTGATCTTCTCTTTAATATATTCTGCGTCCTCAATCCAGATCAGTGATGATGGTGGTAAAAAGTCAGTAAATGAATCATTTATCTCTTCGATTGAAATATCCTGGATATTAGGTATAATGGAAACCTGCTTGTGGATGCTCACAGAAAGCTGATCATCAGTGTTAAATGATCTTATTGTTTCAACTTCTTCGCCAAAAAAGTCTATACGATAGGGTAGCTCGGCCGAGTAAGAAAATACATCTGCGATACTTCCTCTTATTGAATATTGCCCTGGTTCATATACAAAATCGGTCCTTGTAAAATTATACTCATGAAGCATTTCTTCAAGAAACTCCAGGGAAATTTTGTCTCCTTTGTTTATTATAAAGGTGTTTTTTTTCAGATTTTTTCTACTGACAACCTTTTCCATTACCGACTCGGGATAGGTAACAATGATCCCTTTCCTTTTTCCGGATGCCAAATGGTTCAGCACTTCTGTACGAAGTACAATATTGGCAGGTTCAGTCTGCTCATATTGGACTGATCTTTTATATGTTGATGGGAAAAAGAAGACAGATTCTTCTCCCAGTATGGAGATCAGGTCGTTATAAAAATATGCGGCGTCTTCTTTTTCAGGTATTATAACAAGATGAGTTGTCTGACTTTTATGAAAAACCAATGACAGAACCATTGACTTAGATGAACCTGAAAGTCCTTCGATACGTATTTTCCCCGACTTATCAGCATTAATTGTTTCAATCAGTCCGGGAAGGACAGGATGGTTGTTAAAATGATCAGTTATTTGGTTCTCCTTCATTAGGATATTTAAAACTGCGAGTTAAATGATGCAGATTGGATTCGCAAAGATAATGATCCAGAGGCACCGCAACAACAATCAGAAAGAAATCATCAGCGATATGAGCTAAGAAATTCTTCGATCTTTTTTACCATGTTTTTGGATCCGATGTAAAAAGGAGATCGCTGATGGAGTGATGTGGGAATTATTTCCAGTATACTTAAAGTGCCATTTGAAGCTAACCCTCCCGCCTGCGATGCGATGAATGCGATGGGATTACACTCGTATACCAGCCTCAGCTTACCTTGTGGAGCAATATCATTTTCTGGATAAAGGAAAATGCCCCCCTTTAAAAGGTT